>WRJQ01000029.1 GCA_009778485.1 Oscillospiraceae bacterium | reverse complement strand
CTTTGTCATTGCATGGGTAAAAACCGCGTTGCGATAACTGCAAGCACCTCTCACCGAGATAGATTTTAGGGATTTTTGCTTCGTTTGAAGCAGCCTTGCTGTCGCAAGGCAATGAAAACGGAGAAAAAAGCACAAAAGATAGCCGGTGAGAGGCGTGTCGAGTTCGAATCCCGCCCCCCTTAGCAACGACCTCACCGAGGCACTGAATAGTAACAATGCCCCGGAAGGTGTAGATTAATTGCAGTAATAGTTTGACTTTGTTTGCGGTGGCAGTTATACTATGGCAGGACAAGCAAAAACGTCTAAAAATATGGATATTACTCCGAAAGTGAGATGAATGCGAAATGAGAAAACTCATCATAATTGTTTGCGTCGCTGCGCTGCTGGCCTGTGCGGCCGGCTGTGAAAAAATAGACAATGGCCCGCAGGCGTCTGAACCAACCGCGAGCCCGGACGTATCTAGCGGCGCGCAGGCTACCGAGAGCGCAAGTGGGTCGCCGAGCGTGAGCGTTGACCCGAAACCTGAAACGCCCCCCTCCACCGGGAATGCAGTCGATCCCGGCGGGACAGAGACGCCGCCAACAACGGGCGAAATTGAGAAGGCGCCTGAGACTCCTGAAACCTCGGAGACAACAGGCGGCCAGGAAACTTCCGCACCGCCATCTCCGGTGACGCCGACGCCCTCCGCCAGCGCGACGGAGGAACCGCCCGAGAGTACGCCACCCGAGACTGACGGAAGCCCGGATACGCCTTCCGGCTCGATTGCCGATGAAAGCCTCGAAACGATAATGGAAATGATCTACAACAATCTCGATGACTCCGTTGTCGTGCCGTTCGTGGGCAACATGACCCTCTCTGAGGATATGCCCTTCCCTGAAAGCGGGATCGTATACTACATCGGGGCTCGAGGAATACCTTTCACGGAAGGGATAGCCTCCGAAGCTATGATTGGCTCGATTGCTCATTCCGTCGTGCTCTTGAGGCTCGCGCCGGGGTCAAATGTGGATAACGTGAAAAAAGAAATCAAAGAAAACATTGATCCGATGAAATGGATTTGCAACGGCGTAACGAGGGAAGAAGTCGTCGTCGAGAACATCGGCAACATCGTCATGCTGGTGCTGAGCCCGAACGGCCCGGATTACCGCGAAGCGTTTTTGAAACTGGGTTGAGGCTATGCTTTTTTCAAGCATCCCGTTCCTGTACTATTTCCTGCCTGTCGTCATCGCGGTATACTTCCTTGTGCCGCGCAAGCTTCGCAATGTGATATTGCTCCTTGCGAGCTTGTTTTTCTATTTTTACGGCGAGCCAAAGTACGTAGTGTTGCTTGTGTTCTCGTCGCTCATGGACTTCACGGCAAGCCGAGTAATCGGGAGATACAAAGGCAGAGGCGCGGCGAAAGCAGCGCTGGCATTTTCCGTTACGATGAACCTGCTCATACTCATGTTCTTCAAGTACTCCGACTTCATAATAGCGAATATAAACTCGCTGCTGGGGTCAAGCATCCCCGCCCTGGGGATACCTTTGCCTCTCGGGATAAGCTTTTACACGTTTCAAACTATGAGCTACACGATAGATGTGTATAGGGGCGAAGCCGAGGTGCAGAAGAACCCCGCGGACTTTATGGCGTATGTCTCCATGTTCCCGCAACTGGTCGCGGGCCCGGTAGTGCGCTACCAGACGATTGCGAACCAGATAAAAGGAAGGACCCACTCTCTCGAAGGCTTTGCATCCGGCGCGGGAAGGTTCGTTATCGGGCTGGGGAAAAAAGTCCTCATCGCAAACGCGCTCGGGGAGCTGAACAAGCTCGCGCTGACGGCAAAGGATCCCTCGGTGCTCATGTACTGGCTGGCGATAATAGCCTTTATGCTGCAGATATATTTTGACTTCTCCGGATACTCGGATATGGCTATAGGGCTGGGGAAAATATTCGGGTTCACGTTCCTGGAAAACTTCAACTATCCCTATATATCGAAGAGCATAACAGAGTTCTGGAGGCGCTGGCACATATCCATGGGAACGTGGTTCCGCGAATATGTGTATATTTCGCTGGGCGGTAACAGGGTCTCGAAACTCAAGTGGGTCAGAAACATCGCGATAGTCTGGTTCTGCACAGGCCTGTGGCACGGCTCATCCTGGAACTTCGTGATATGGGGGCTATACTTCGGCGTGCTGCTGGTTATAGAGAAGCTGTTCCTGTACGAATGGCTGCAAAAGCTGCCTGCCGTGCTGTCCAGGTTCTACTGCCTCTTTATCGTGATGATCAGTTTTGTGATATTTCACATCGAGACGGCGCAGGGGATTTTCGACTTCATCAAAGGGCTGTTCTCGTTCTCCTCGCTGCCTCTCGCGACGACTGAATCGCTATACTATTTAGACAGCTATAAAGTCGTGCTGATAGCGGCTGTGATCGGTTCGACGCCGCTGCTCAAAAATCTCGTCGTCAAGGCGCGCGAACATACCGGGCTCAGTGCTGCGGTCAAGTCGGTTTATCCGGTGTTTACCGCAGCATTGCTGGTGATAGTCACCGCGTACCTTGTCGACTCGTCTTTCAATCCTTTCCTGTATTTCAGGTTTTAGAGAGGAAGAGAGAAGAGAGTTATGAAGAGAAAAATAAGTTTTGCGGATCTCTCCCATGTTACGCTTTTTCTTGGGATACTATTCGCTGTCCTGGTTATAAACATATTCAAACCTGCTGACGTAATCTCCTTCAGCGAGAGAAGGAAACTCGCGCAGTTTCCTGAAATCAGCATCCCCGCTGTTTTAAGCAAAGAAAGCATGGACGGGTTTGACAACTACTCCGTGGACCAGATCGCATTCAGGGAACGCTATAGGAGGCTGAAGGCGGTATTCGACACAAAAGTATGGTTCAAGTCGGATAATAACGCAATTTTCGTAGTTGGGGATCAGGTGTTCAAAACGGAGTACCCGACCAATTTCAACAGCGCGAGACGGCTGTGCGACGTCCTGAACTATGTCTATGACACTCTGCCGGCCGGTATTGAGGCTCGATGCGCATTCGTCCCTGATAAGAACTATTATCTCGGCGAAACCCGGCATCTCGTAATGGATTATAAAGAACTGTCCGCTTTCGTTTATACCTGCCTCCGCGACGGCATCGAAGAGATCGACTTATTTGACAAGCTGACGCTCGACTGTTTCTACATGACAGACTCGCACTGGCGGCAGGACAGGATCGGGGCTGTCGTCGACGCGATTTACGAAAGCTTCGGCTCTGCTGCGAGCTTCGATTCGGGCATTTATACGACAGAAGTTTTCTCCCCGTTCTACGGGGTGTATTACGGGCAGTCCGCGCTGAACGTCAAGCCGGACGACCTTTTATATCTTGAGAGTTCATTCACAAAGAACGCCGCTGTGTCAAGCATAGAACAGCCGGGGGTGGAGCTGTGCGTGTATGCCGAGGATCAACTGGGGGGCGTCGACTCGTACAGCCTGTTCATGCAGGGGCCGCAGGCGATTATCAGGGCCGAAAACCCGCAAGAGCCTTCCGGCAGGGAACTGGTAATTTTCCGCGACTCATACGCCAGCTCGCTGGCGCCGCTGCTTTTGCCGGGATACAGCGCCGTCACGCTGGTAGACCTGCGATATATCCGCCCGGATCTGCTTGGCGCCTTTATCGAGTTTACGGATCAGGACGTCCTTTTCCTGTACTCCGCGACGTTATTCAATAACAGCGACAGTATTAAATCGCCACCTCAGGAAGAATTCATCTCACCGTTTGTCGCGAGGAGCGTCATCGGCTAGCCCGCATACCGAACGTGGGTACCTGAACAGAAAAGGGCTTCGAAACGAATTATTTTGCCCGGAGATTGATAAAAAATGTTTTGCCAATCAGGCTCAGGTAGTGTATAATGCGAGTGACGAAATTAAGGAGGACGCGCAACATGATAAAAAAAGCAAGAGCGATACTCACGCTAGCCCTGACAATAGCGATACTCGTTGCTTTGCCCGGCCTTTTATCGGCTTCGGCGACTATGGACACCAGAACCCTCGCGACTGTGAATAAACCCGGCGTTGTGATGATGTATACAGAATGGACCGCCTATGTCACATGGTACGAAATAGACCTCATGAACAGCTTCTATGAGGACCTGGAGTACGCAGCCTGGTGGTACATCAACGAAGGCATCTTCACAGCGGACATGTACTACCCTTTGATGATCTACCTGATGTCGGAGAACATGATAGACTATGCCTTCTACACAGGCAACCGCTATACGGAGTACATGAGCGCGGGAGCCTTGGGGACAGGCTTTATCATCACGCCTGACGGATACCTCGTCACCAACGCGCACGTGGTCTACGGCGACGAGGATGAGCTGAAGCAAGGCTTTGCACGCCAGGGGCTCGTCAGGGAAGCTATTGACTTCGCAGATAAGTTCGAAGCGGAAATGCGCAGAGAAGGCTACTACATGGACGAGGACGAGTGGCTCAGCATCGCCAACGCGTACTACGACCTCATGACATACAGCATGGAAATAGATAGCCTGTCGACTGCCTACTACTGCTTTATGGGCAATGTGCAGCCCGGATCCGATATCAGCGCGAAGGGCGTAAGGCTTGACCTGCGCAAGATCGGCATTCCCGAATCATCCAAGGACGTAGCGATACTCAAACTCGACGGGAGCAACTTCCCGACAGTGCCGCTCGGAGACGACAACGACCTTCGTACAGGAGATCAGGTATACGCGATGGGCTACCCGTACGCGGCTACCATGTCAGGCGTCGTTGAAGCGCCGCAGGCAGCGCAGGAACCGACGCTGACGCAGGGGATCGTCAGCGCGAAGAAGCAATGGTATGACGGCGGCGCGATCATTCAGCACGACGCGGCGATACATGGCGGCAACTCAGGCGGGCCACTATTCAACGCGAAGGGCGAAGTCGTCGGGATTAACACATTCGGCCTCATCGACGATTCAGGAGCGGGCATTGCCGGTTTCTACTTCTCGGTGCCGATCAGTACAGTTAAGACGTACCTGCATGAACTGAACATCACCCCCACAGAGAGTAAGTTCACATCAGACTTCAAGACAGCTCTTTCGTGCTACAACTCCGGCGATTACGCGACCGCGCTGGATCTGTTGAGAGGCATCAACGAGACGAACCCCGGCTACCCGGTTGTTCAGGAACTGCTCGCCGATTCACGCGCGGCGTATGACGCGAACCCGCCTTCTTCTACACCGCCGCCGGAAACGCCTAGTGAGTCAACATCGCAAGCGCCTCCCGTCTCGGACACTCCATCTGTATCAGCCAGCGAGTCGCCTATCACAATACCTCCTATAGGCTCCGGAACCGCAAACGATGATTCCGGAGGGCTGTCCACGACTATGCTGATTATCATCATAGCGGGCGCTGTGGTGGTCATCGCGCTGGTCGTTGTCATCATCGTGATATCAAGCAAGAAGAAAAAGGGCGGATCTGCGCAGCAAAGCGCGCAGGGCGGTTACCAGCAGCAAACGCAGCAGCAGTATGGGGCGCAGCAAGGCGGCTACCAGCAAACGCAGCAGCAATACGGAGCGCAGCAGGGGGGCTACCAGCAGCAGGATCAGCAGCCGCAACAACAGCAGTTCGGCGCGCAGCAGGGAGGCTACCAGCAGCAGCAACCGCAGCAATACGCGCCGCCTCAGCAGTCGCAAGCTTTCTGCGATCAATGCGGAGCCGCTATGACTCCAGGCAGCAAGTTCTGCCCTGCTTGCGGCGCTAGGAAAGATTAGGGCTTCAAGGCGCATAACGCGCAATAATACGTTGTAGGAGGAGTATGTTATATGGCGATATGTAGAAACTGCGGGGCGCAAGTAGAGGACGGCAAAGCCTTCTGCCCGGCTTGCGGGCAAGCGATAGAGCAGCCGCAGGAGCAGCAGTACGCGCAGCCGCAAGCTCCGCAATACCAGCAGCCGCAGGAGCAGCAGTACGCGCAACCGCAAGCTCCGCAATACCAGCAGCCGCAGGAGCAGCAGTACGCGCAGCCGCAAGCTCCGCAATACCAGCAACCGCAGGAGCAGCAGTACGCGCAACCGCAGTACCAGCAACCGCAGGAGCAGCAATATGCGCAGCCGCAGTACCAGCAACCGCAGGAGCAGCAGTACGCGCAGCCGCAGTACCAGCAACCGCAGGAACAGCAGTACGCGCAGCCGCAGTACCAGCAACAGCAGCAGTACCAGCAGCCCCAGCAGGGCTATCCGCAACAGGGCTACCAGCAGCCGGGCCAGCCGCAGATGGGCGTAACGTTGCCCGGAGCGGATTACCCGAGGCACAAGTCCTCGCTGGGACTGGAGGCGAACATAGCCATACTCATTATCTATGGCGCGATGGTACTCCTCTCATGGATACCATACGGCAGTTGGCTGGCATGGGCGGGACCGCTCGTGTTCCTCTTCCTCGAAAAGCAAAGCGTCTTCGTGAAATTCCACGCAGCGCAGGCGCTGTGCATCGGCGTAGCTCGCGCGGTGCCGGCGATTATTATCCAGATTATTATAATCATTATCAGGCCTAAAGTCGTTTATTCGGGGGGACTGTTCGGATTGCCCACCGTCACCGGCAGCGCGACCGGTGTCACAATCCTGAGCATAGTGACCTATCTCATTGCCGCAGGCGCGACAGCCCTCGCCGTAATCGTCGCCCTAAAGGCTTACGGTTACAAGCACACGGAACTGCCGGTCCTCGGGCCCTTCGCGAAGAAAATCAGCAAGACATAGTTCGGCGACCGTACTTTTGTCGGGCGAACCATCTCATAGAGGAAGCACCGGAGATTAACTACCCCCGGTGCTCCTTGCTCATTAGGAGGATAAGTATGTCTGCAAATGTGATACTCGGCTCCATCAACGTTATTCTGGTTGTTGCGATAATCGCGATTCTACTGATAAAAGGCAGAAAAGGGACGGGGGCGGAAGAGATCGCAGCACTGCTCAAGCAGCAAGGCGAGCAGCAGCGCGATGGCGTCGCAAAGCAGTTGGGAGACAGCGCCACGGAGCAGTTTAAGCGTTTCGGCATGATCCAGGAAAGCGTAAATAAGACCCTGCAGGAGAGCAGGGCAGAGACCAACGAACTGCACAGCAGGTTCCAGGCTCAGGTCGACGCCCGTTTGTCCGCTAACCAGGAGCAGACGCGCACGGCTCTGCAGGCAGCGCGAGATGAAACAAACAAGCAACTGCGCGATTTCGGGGAGCAGTTGGACTCGCGCTTGTCGTCGATCCAGCGGGGGAACGCCGATAATACTGAAAAAGTGAACGCGATGCTTGAGAGCAAAATAAAATCGCTCCAGGATAGCAATGAAAAGCGGCTTGAGCAAATGCAAAACGTTGTTGACGAGAAGCTGCAGAAAACGCTAGAGACGAGGTTGGCGCAGTCTTTTGAACTTGTCAGCAAGCAGCTCGACAGCGTCCAGCAGGGGCTTGGGGAGATGAAGAACCTTGCTGCAGACGCAAAGAGCCTGAGAAACGCGCTCACAAATGTCAAAGAGCGTGGAACCTACGGCGAGGTCAGGCTTGAGAAGCTGTTGTCCGATATACTCGCCCCGAGCCAGTATGAAGTGAACGTCGAAATCGCGGATAACAAGCGGGTCGAGTTCGCGATAAAGCTGCCGGGCAGCGGGGATGAACCGCTCCTTCTGCCAATCGACTCAAAGTTCCCGATAGAAGACTATAACCGGCTGCTCGAAGCGGAGGAGAAGCAGGCGATCGAAGACGCGAGGAAGTCGCTCGCGCAGAAAATAAGGACATTTGCGAAAGATATATACGAAAAATATGTACTTCCGCCGAAGACGACTGACTTCGCGCTTATGTTCCTTCCGACCGAAGGGCTTTATGCGGAAGTCGTCCAGAATCCGGTTATGTTTGAAGAGCTGCGCGATAAGTATAAAGTTACTGTCGTTGGAGCGTCGACATTATCGGCATTTCTGGCTTCGCTCCAAATGGGGTTTAAAACCCTGGCAATCGAGCAGCGCTCGCAAGAAGTTTGGGACACGCTGCGAGCTGTAAAGTCCGAGTTTGACAAGTTCAGCGAGATGCTCGACAGGGCCCACAGGCAGATACAAACGGCTGACAAGACCCTTGAAGAGATAGTCGGGAGGCGGACGAGAGCCATCAACAGGACGCTGAGGACGGTTGAGATAATTGGCGAGCCGGGCGCTGAGCAGTTGCTCGAAGATTACGATTCTATTGAGGGCGGGGGACTCGAGACATAGCGCCTGGACGGGGTACCTGAACAGTTATGGATTATCCAATGTCCGGGGAGTCCCTTCCGCAGCAAAGACCCTGCCAGCCGCCGGAAGTTAGGACTGCCCTGCAGCTTTTTGGACAGGCGCAGCACACTACTTCACCGGATTCGCTTAGCCCGGCAGTGCCGCCATGCGCGAGAGCTTCAGCCGGACTGAAGCTATCAGATCGAGCCCGGTCGCCATGATTGGCGCCGGGCATTCTCACGCCGTGCAAGGCGAAGTCCGCAGCGAGGCTGCCTGTGCGCTCCGATTCAAAGGTGGTATCGTCGGCGGTGTCGTGTACGAAACAAGCGTTGCCGCACAGAAACAGCCAATCCGGCAGCGGCCCTTCCGATAGCAGCCCATCCAGCAGGTCGCGTTCAGGAACGAGCCCGACCGATGTTATCAGCGTGTCACATTCAATGAAGCGGCTCCCGCCTTGAGCCAGATCTGCTACAGTTACCCCGCATACGCGCCCCGCGCCATGGACTTTACTCACGGTCGTCCTTGTCAGTAAAGGGATATTATACCTCTCAAGGCAGTTAATCCTGTTGGAAGGAAGCCCGCCGCAGTCTTGCGATATTTCCAGCACTGCGATCACTTCTTTTCCTGATTGCGCAAGATGCCTTGCGACTATCATCCCGACGTCGCCTGAGCCGAGAATTACGAACCTGTTACCAATATCATACCCGCCTATGTTCATCATTTTCTGTGCAGAGCCTGCGGTGAAAACTCCTGACGGGCGCGTGCCCGCGACAGGAAGCGCCCCAATCGGCCGCTCCCTGCAGCCTGTCGCCAGTATGACGGCCTTTGCCTGAAGGCGCAGCAGCCCGGCAGTTGCCCCGGATACTGCGACAGTGCGGTCGCCGCCGATATCTATCGCTGATGTGTCGGTGAAAACGTCGATATCCGCCGTATCGACGAGCCTGGCGAACCTGCGCGCATAATCTATGCCCGTGAGCTCCTCGCCAAAGTACGTCAAGCCGAAACCTTTGTGGGTGCATTGGTTCAGTATGCCCCCCAACGCGGGCGCGCGCTCAACTATAGCAACACTTGCGGCATGTGCACCTGAGCCGCGCGCAGCGCAAAGGGCGGCTGCCATCCCGCCGGGGCCGCCGCCGATAACTACTACATCATAAGCCGCTGAACCTGTAGGAGATCCTACGGAGTAAGCCGCCGAGCCTGCAGGAGCGCCTACGGCGTTGCCATCTTTGAAAAAAGATATGATCCTTCCCCGTCCTTCGTTATGTCTTCAGGCGCGCAGCAAAGCTCGCCTGCAAGCGTTTCGATAATCGACTGCGAGCAAAAGCCTCCCTGGCATCGGCCGAGGCCCGTGCCGGCGCGGCGCTTTATGCCATCCAGGGTTACAGCTCCCGGCGCGCGCCGGATCGAGTCAAGAACTTCGCCCAGCGTAATGCCGCCGCATCTGCAGATGATCTTGCCGTAATCCGGGTTGTCTCGTATGAGCTGTTCACGTTGCTCAAACGGCAAGTCCCTGACCCTGGCCGGTGGATCCCTTCGAGGCCGGAACCCGGGATTTGCTGCCGCGCCGAGGCGGGAGGCAAGCTTCCCGGAGACGTGCACGCCAAGTTCGTTCGCGCAGGTCAGCCCCGGCGTCTTTACCCCTATCAGGCTAATAAGCGCAGAGTCATTCTCCTCGACTATGCAAAAGTCGTTTATGGATGCTTGGGAGGCCTTGTCTTCGGGGTTTGGCCTTGTTGCGTCGAAAGTGCGTATCGCATGTTCGACAGGCAAAGAGGGCATGACCTGCAGTATTTGAGCCCGCAGCGCCTCAAGCCCGTCAAGCGAAGTCCCTGCGAACATATCGTCGCCCGGCTTTGCTTTACTGCCTGCCGCCGCCCGGGCGCCGCCGGCGTCTTGTTCGTATGGCCGCTCGGTCGGACCTATGAGTATGTTGCCTCCAACAGTCGGGACAAGCGTCAGCCCTTTGCCTTTGTGCTCAGGTTCATGGAATATGATGTGGCTGATATGCCCGGCTGCTTTCGTGTCCAGAACAATATAGTCGCCGGCGTCGGGCGATATGCCTATTGGCGACTTAATAACCATTGAGTGTATCTTGTCCGCAGACAGTCCGCCGCAGTTAATGATGCCGCGCGCGTAATACTCATCGCTTCCCGCTTGTATCCTGAACCCTTCGCCCTCGCGTGAGATGTTTGTGACTTCGGCTCGCCTGAAGATATCGACTCCGTTATCCGCGGCGTTCCCGGCAGCCGCGAGGCATAGCTCCCATGGCAGCACAGTTCCGCTATCCCGCGAGTATAGACCCGAGAAAACGCCCGGAGCAATGTTCGGTTCAAGGGCGAGGACATCTTCGCGGCTTAAGTAGCTCAAGCCTTCGACGCCGTTTTCGGAACCTTGCCTGATCTTGTCCCTGATTACAGCGTCTCCACGCTCCCCAAAGCACACCATGAGTGAACCGCACATGTTGTACCTGACTCCAAGCTCTTCGCAAAAAAGCGCGAAGCCTCGCGCTGCCCTGACGCACAGCTCTGTCTTCAGCGTACCGGGTTTTGTGTCGTAGCCGCTGTATACTATTGCAGTATTGGCGCGGCTTATGCCCGTGCATAAGTCTTCGCGGCGCTCCAGCAGAGCGGTCTTCAGCCTGTATCCTGCAAGGCCTCGGGCCGCGAAGCAGCCGAGAAGGCCTCCGCCGATAACAACCGCGTCATACTCTTTCATATATTACTCTCAGTCTTTAGTGACCATGTAGTAGTTGCCTTCGGCGTCGCGGTAGACAGTGCCGTACTCTTCCAGCAGATCATTATCATCCAGAGGGTTCCCCTCATCGTCGAGCCCCTGCATATCTGTTATTTCGGGGCCCCGGTCGATATCGACAGGTCTCGCGATACCGGCGACGTCGACGTTCCAGAAGGTAATAAGCGCAAGGATCAGCCCGCAGGCAAATACGAGCATCACATCTGCGAGGTTCGCGACCCCGTCCATCGGGTTTATATCCTCCTCAGCGGCGCCGGCGAGACTGAGCGAACCTGAGCCATGGCGTCTTTTCATATGAACTGCTCCTTTCGTCGTCGCAAACTCCACCCCGCTCCGCCCTCACAAGCTCCACTCCGCTCCGTTAATCGCCTCTAGGAGGCTCTCCATAACGCTTTCCAGCATCGTCATGTATTTTAGGTACCATTTCTTGCGGATCGCGGAAACGACAGTTGCCGCCGCTGCAGCGAGCAGGCCGGCAATGGTTGTGTCAAAGGCTGTCAGGAGCGAGGTCGACAGGGTGAAGGTATCGCCCCGGCCAAGCGCGATTATCCCGGGGCCGAGCGGGATCAGCGTCCCAAGCAGGCCAAACATCGGGCCAAGCCGCATGATGAGGTCTGTGATTTTTACTCTGGTGTCGTAATGGTTGCGTTCTTCAAAAAGCAGGTCTGCGGCAAGGGACTCTCTTTTTAGCGGCGTTAGCTCCTTTTGCGACGCGACTGTCATCAACGCGGCTTTCTGGCGTTTAAGCAGCCCGCTTCCGGAGATGATCTCTTCAAAGGTCGACTCCTTACGCTGCAATGCTCCCAGTAGAGCAGGGAGGTTCGCTTTCATATGGAGCCGTTCGGTGAACAGCTCTGCGATTATCGTTCCAATCATGACCACCGCGACAGCTATTAGCAGCAGCAGGATGATTATGACCGGGGATTGCATGGCCGCTGCAATAGAGCGCAGCAGGTCGGTCAGGTTCGTGCTTGATATCATTGAGACTCTCCCAGCCGGGGCGTCAGTCTGCCCCTAAAGAAATGAAATATAGCGCCTGGACGGGGTACCTGAACAGTTACAAGAAATGAAATATTAATGTGGTCGCGTTTCCCGCCTGAACCAAAGCGCGTAGCCCGCAGCGCCCAGAACGAACAGCATCACAGCAGCGGCGCCGGCGGCTCCTGACAGGGGGTTTTCCGCCACGATAACGGGCAGTTCGGCAACCGTAGGTGACAATGTGTAAGCGCGCCAGTTCTGTACGCCTCCGGAGGCGTCGTCGTCGGAGGTTGAAGGCGAGCCGATAGGGACCGCGTCGCCTATGTCTCCGGCGTAAACGAGATTATCATTGCCCTGCTCCGGCGATGCCTGTATATCGTCAGGTTCTGTCTCGGGAGCGGTGGGGGAAGGGGGCTCCTCGCTGTGGAGTTCATCTTCGGCCGTGCTCTGATCAGCGCTCTCCTCCGCAGTCTCCTGCCCGACGCTGCCTTCAGCACCCGGCGTCGGCAAGGCTTCGTCGCCGTCGCCGTCGCCATCGCCGCCCGCGCCGGCAAGGGCGGCGCTCCCGTACACGACGACTGACGCGGAGATACCTGCGAACGTCACGGTTATTACAGCAGTGCCTTCGCCGTGTATAGTGATGTTCCCGAGTTCATCAACCGTAGCTACGCTCTCGTCGCTGCTCTCCCAGGTGATCCTCTCGTGCTGCAGCACAGCGGAGTCAGCGTCTACCAATAACTCAGTGCGCAGCACGCTGCCTACTTCGCCATCCAATACTGACGCGTCCAGCGTCATTGTCGGCGCGCCTCCAAGTTCCACAACGATCTCGTGCACCCACTTCGCGCTGCGCGCCGCCGTTTGCTCCCATGTGTTTGTCTGCCCGAATATCAGCCTGTACCTGGTGTTTGTGTTCAAATCGGTATAGTCGCTGCCAAATGTGGCGCCGGATATGACCCGCGACCAGCTTTCCTCAAGCGCGATAAGAGTTGGGACTTCAACGGCGTCGGCGTCGGCGCCGTCTGCAGCTTCGCCCCAGTCATGGTCGTAGTTGTCAGGGAGGCTGTAATAGCAATACCGGGGTGTGTCGATGAGAGCTGTTTTCGCAAATGATGTGTAATAATCGGTCGTTTTGTCCCGCGTCCAGAAGTAGAAAGCCTGAATCGACCCGAGGTCTATTCCGGCTTCCTTCATTAGGTCTGACAGGCGCACGCCGGCGACATGGTCTATTACGACGGATGGCATGCTGTCGATGAACGTGTAATCCGCGTATACAACGTCCATCGCCCACAAATCGTCCACGCCAAAGACAGCCTTTTCGTAGTATGGGCCGCCAAAGTATCCGACTTTTATGACGAGCGAGTCCGCGCTGTACCCTTCCGCCTCATCATCGCTTGGGGATGCAACGGCAACAGGCGCGCGTACGAGCAGGAGCAGCGCTATAAGAACGGCTATTTTTTTGATCATGCAGCCATTCTATCGTATTGAGAGCAAAAGTCAATCGAATTTTGGTACCTTATTGACATTATGACTGTGTATTGATATAGTAGGCAATACTACAAAACACCTCGCAGAGCCGGGGTAATATAAATTTTGGAGGTCGCTATGAGCAGTATCTACACAAACGGATATACCGGAAAGTATGTAATCATCGACTTGTCAACGCGCAAGAGCGACGTGCGCATCTTTGACGAAGAAACGCTCAAGTACTTTGTTGGAGGTCCCTCGCTTGGGGCAAGGATCCTGTATGAAGAAATGCCCGCTCTCACGCCCTGGGACGCGCCCGAAAGCATGATTGGGTTCG
Organism: Oscillospiraceae bacterium; assembly: GCA_009778485.1. GTDB lineage: Bacteria > Bacillota > Clostridia > Oscillospirales > Oscillospiraceae > WRMH01. The sequence goes on along the minus strand of WRJQ01000029.1, from coordinate 8,177 downwards.
TGTCAGGACCGACTAACGGTACGGGCCCGTTGATGGGCGGCCGTTACACGGTCGTCTGCAAGTCACCTGTCACAGGTATGTGGAACGACGCGAACAGCGGCGGCAACTTCGGCCCCTTGCTCCGGAAGTCGGGGTATGACGCTGTGTTCGTCAAGGGTATATCTCCGACGCCCGTATACATCTTTATTGACAGCGGCGTCGTGGACATCCGGGATGCGTCGGGGCTGTGGGGGAAGACGACCGAGCAGACCGAGAAAGAAATCAAAGAGGAACTGGGTGACCCAAAGGTCGGCATTGCGCTCATCGGGCCTGCCGGCGAACGCAAATCATTCATTGCCGCCGTTATGAACGACACTCACCGTGCTGCGGGCCGGGGCGGCTCAGGCGCGGTCATGGGCAGCAAAAACCTCAAAGCTCTGGTTTGCAGAGGCAACGAAAGCATCGGTGTGTTCAGCAGAGACGACGTCGTCGCGCTTAACAGGGAAGTAGCTGCCTGGGAAAAAGAAGGCCCGATAGCTGATACGATGATAAAGATTTTCGGCGACCACGGCACCGGCAGCCTTTATGAAGGGTCGGTTTATGGCGGCGACGCGAGCGTGAGGAACTGGGGCGGCGTGCCTTCCGACCTGACAGAACAGGAAATCACCGCGCTGGGCACACAGACTATGGACAAGTTTTATAAAACGAAGAAATATGCCTGCAACGCATGCTCGCTGGGTTGCGGCGCTATGTATCAAGTCAAAGGCGGAAAGTACCCGCTCGAGGAGACAGGGCGTCCGGAGTACGAGACTTCGGGGATGTTCGGTTCCGGTCTGGGAGCGGGCGATCCGGAAGTGGTGAACTGGTGCAACTACCTTTCGAATGAGTACGGATTTGACACGATTTCGCTCGGCGGGACAATTGCGTGGGCTATGGAGTGCTTCAGCAACGGCCTGTTTACGCTTGAGGACACAGGCGGAATAGACCTCAAATGGGGAAATACTGACGCCATAGTTGAAATGACAGAGGCGATATGCAAAGGGGCTGCCGGTATGGGCAGCGTACTCGCGCTCGGCTCGCGCGCTGCGGCGGAGCATTACGACCGCGGCTATGAGTACCTGACGGACGCCGGCGGCATCGAGACTCCGCAGCATGACCCGCGACGCGCTCCGGGTCTCGCAAGGACGTATCAGTATGACCCGACGCCCGGGCGCCACGTAAAGGGCGGGCAAGGTTTTACAATGAACGCTGAGCTCCCTCCGGAAGTTAAGTACGATTTCAAGGATCCTGCCGGCGCGGAACGCGACGTCGCAGGGGTTGTAGAGACGGAAATAACAAACATGGCGGGGTTCTGCATGCTGTCGGATTTGGGCATGCCTCCGGCGTGTAAGACAAGGTTCTTGACTGCCGTTACAGGCTTCAACTACGAAGGCGACGAGGAGCGTAAACTTGGGCTGCGGTCCTTCACGATGAGGCACGCTTTCAACCTGCGCGAGGGCGTCAACCGCGAAAACAGGAAGATCGCCGGCAGGATACTTGGCAAACCCGCCATGACTGACGGCCCGCACGAAGGAATCACCATAGATAACGACACTCTTGCGGATAACTTTTTCAAAGCTCTTGACTGGGACTTGCAGACTTTAGTACCGTCAAGAAAAGCTCTTGAAGAGCTTGGAGGCCTGGAAAACGTTATCGCCGACCTGTACTGAGCATAGGCAGCGGCCGGCAATGAGCGTTATCAACGTCCGTGTAAAGTTTGTAGCCGGAGAGTTGACTCCCGGGCTCGAGAGCGGAGAGTACAGCATTTGTGAAGGATCGACGATACGCGATCTGATTTCCGAATGCGAGACGGCCTGCGGCGCTGCTGTTCCGCCGGGGAATTTCAAGCTGATGTATCCGCTGCTGAACGGCAAACCGGCGCAGCTCGACACCGCTATCGCGAAGAGCGCAACTGTGCATATTTGCCGGGTGGTTATGGGCGGTTGACTCATTGGAAAGGCAAACAGGGGGCGGAATCCGAGCCGAATTTGGTTCGGGTTCCGCCCTCAAAGGCAGGAGCCTGTGTAGAAATGGATAAACGTTACTCAAGGCAAATCGCGTATAAAGGCGTCGGAGAAGGCGGGCAGCGTAAGCTGTCCGCTGCCCGGATTGCCATTGTCGGGCTTGGGGCGCTCGGAACAGTCGTCGCCGACAGGCTATGCAGGGCGGGCATCGGTTTTCTCAGGCTGATCGACGCTGATGAGGTAGAATTGAGCAACTTGCAACGGCAAATGCTCTATACCGAGTCAGACGTCGGGCGCAGCAAAGTAGAAGCGGCGGCCCTGCACATCAGGGAAATAAACCGGGCGACGATGGTTGAGGCGATACCTGAGATACTTACAGCGGAGAACAGCGCAATGCTGCGAGGCTTGAGCGTCGTGGTCGATTGCACTGATAACATCGCCGCGCGCTATATAATAAATGAACAATGCCACGCTACCGGAACACCGTGGGTACATGGAGCGGCGGCAGGAGCTGACGGCGTTGTTTTTGTTGTAAAGCCGGGCGGAGCATGCTTCCGCTGCCTATATCCAGATGTCGGCGTCGGCGGGGAGACAGCGGATACGCTTGGCGTACTGGGGACGCTTACAGCGGTTGTCGGTGCGCTGCAAGCCAATGAAGCCCTGAAAACGCTCCTGGGGGAGCCATCGTCAGGGCTCTTGATGCTTGATGTATGGAACGGCGTGTACGAGTTCATCCACGTCGAGAAGGATCCCCGCTGTCCGGTTTGCGGGAGTTAGGTATGCTTAGCAGGCGCTGCAGCTCTGCGTCCCTGTTTTGTACCGTCACTTCCCGCACAATCGAAAGACGGTCGTTTCGGATCTTATTAAGGAACTCTGTGCGTATTGGTTTTATCACTCCGAGTACAGGCGTATCGCTGTCGAGAAGCTGCATCACTGCACGCTGAAAATCTTGTGCATCCGACTCTAGCTTTCCAAGCTCATCCATGATTATCACGTCGCGTTTTCCCGACGCGCGCAGTATATCTGCTCCGTGTCGGTCGAAAGCCGCGTTTATATTATCTGTTTTCACGCGCCCGAGCCCCTCATCCCGCGCCAACAGGTACCGCTCTGCCGGGCGAGCGTCACAGTCGAACCGCGACAGGTATAAGTTGCGGGTTCCGTCGCCGCCGGGTTCCCAGTATGTCATAAACCCATCGGCGGATAGCCCGGTCAGCGAGAGGTATCGCCGTATAATTGTCGACTTGCCGACTTGAATCTCGCCCGTAAAGAATATATTCGTATTTTTAGGTAACACGCTGTACTAACTCCTCAGCCATACGTTTTAGCTCATCCTTCAAACTTTGCGGGCTCAGAGGCTGGCACAGGTTACCAAATTGGAAGAGCCAGCCATAGAAAACGGGGGATAGGGCGACGCGTACTGTTACTGTAAAATGCTCATCGCCGTCTGCGATCATAATTATATCTTTCCCGAAACGATCTATGACAGCGCCGATTATGCGGTTGTTCACCCTGAGCCTAACATCAGCTTCCTCACCGCCGAACATGCCAAATACTTTCTTAGAGTAGTCCGCAAGTTTGAACGCTGCAGCCTGGGCGCTGCGTTTTTCATCAAGCATCCTAACGTTGCTCATCCTGTCAACCCTGTAATGGGTGATGCCCTCGCGATCGTCGGCATAAGCGATGAGATAATAATTCTCCTCGGTCCATGACAGCGCAGACGGGCTGACGACATAGCGCGCGCCATTCCTGCGGAACACCTTTTCTTTCCTAAGGTTATAGTCGAAGTACCTGAAACTAATCTTGCGGCCTGCGGATATCGCCTCATTCAGCGCATCGATGCTGTAGTAAATACTTTCGTCCATATTCTTTACGCGGTTTTGGATATATACCTGGCGCCGGAGCTTGCCGGCTTCGTGCCTGCTCGCAAGGCCTTCGAGCTTCTTTATAAGAGAAAGCGTCTTCTTCTCGGTGATGAACTTCGAGGACTGCACCGCGTCTGCCAGCAGCTTCAACTCGGGCAGCTCGAAGTCGCGGCTTGCCACATGGTACCCGTATGTGCTGCCCCGCCCTATGATAATGTCAAGCCCGAACAGCTTGAGCGCTTCTATGTCGTCGTAGATGGTTTTTCGCTCGGCGGCTATATCCAGTTTGGCGAGTTTTGACACTAACTCGTTGGCCGACAGCAAATGCGCCTCGTCAGTCTCCTGCAGAAGTATCCGCATCAGATAGAGTATCCTCAGTTTTTGGTTACTTGATTTTGGCATAGTGCACAGCCTCATCCCCGCAAAAGCGATCTCTTATTGGTTGAACCGGCGACAGCCATTATACCATCGGATGACGCAGTTTACAATATGCTCAGTTTCCGCAAGAAGGCGTTGATACTCCCGCTGATGTTGTGTATAATGCAAATGCGGCCTGCGTACTGAAGTGCAGTTTGCGCCGATGAAGGAGTGAGTTCCATGAGGAGAAGAAACGAAAAACGATATTTTGCGATTGCAGTACTTTTGGCGTTTGCAGTACTGCTGTGCTGCGGGTGCGAATCGCCTTTTGGCAAACTCAGCGAAGTGTTTGGCTCAGCAGACGATGAAGCGCAGATGTCGCCGCCCATATCCGAAACCGGGAAAGCGACTGAAACCGCACCCACGGCAGCGCCGACTACCAGCCCAACGGGAGAGACTTCGCATCCGCCTGCCTCCGCGCTTTTGCTGCCGCAGATAGACTGCTCTACAGCCCGCATCCCGATTACGGAGGCAATATATGAGCTCTTCACCGGTACGTATGGATACGAAGGACCGAAACCGATGTGTTCAAGGACTCACGGAGCCTGGCTAAACCTGGCGGACGGCATTGCGGATATACTGTTCCTTGTGGAGCCGACCGGGGATGAGCTGGACTACTTTGCGGAAAAGAACATAGACATCGAGATGAAAGTATACGGCTACGACGGGCTGGTATTTATCGGAAATAAGTCAAACCCGGTCCAAAACCTGACCACGAGACAAATCCGCGATATATACAGCGGAAAAATCACCAACTGGCGTGACGTCGGTGGCGAGAACGCCGATATTATAGTATACATACGCAACGCGGAGTCCGGCAGCCAGCGCCTTTTTGAAAGCCTTGTGTGGGATGGCTATGATATGCCAAACTTTTCCGCTATGAAATTCAAGGAAGAGGAGATCGACCCAACCGTAACGCAGCGCGAAGCCTGGATCACCGAGTATGACGAGATGGACGAGATCACCTACAGCGTGCTCCTGAACCAGTACTCGATCGGGTTTAACATCATGTCATATATCGACAACACATTCAAAGACTCAACGCTGAAACTCTTCGCGGTCAACGGCTTTATGCCCATCACTGAAAACTTTGTGACGGGAGCATACCCGTACCTCACTACGTCGTACGTTGTCATCCGCGCCAATGAGCCGCCGGGCAGCCCTGCCAGGAGACTGTTCGACTGGGTAGGCTCAAGTGAGAGCCAAGTGTTGATATCAGATAACAGCACACTGACTGTGTCGTTTTCTGACTCGATAATTATTGTGGCCGGAGGGCGCACCGCCCCCGAGCCGAGCGTGAGCGCTTCGCCGGACAACACGAGCTCTACGGATTATCTGTCCGAGATGATACTCAGGCTTGACAGGCAGTATATCTCTCGTTCGGATTTGTTACCATACACCCTCGAGGAACTCGGGTACTTGCGTAACGGTATATTTGCCCTGTCGGGGCGGATATTCAGCACGGAGAAGTATATTAGATACTTCAACTCACAAGACTGGTACATGGGGACGTCCACATCGGACAATGAGGTCATGAGCCGATTCAACGACTATCAGAGAAAGAACCTGGAAATCATCATCGCATACGAGAAAGAGTTGCAGTAGCTAAACTGTAAGCTCGGTGGTGCTGCTATGCTTAATCGCAAAAAGATATGCTTCGCTGTTATATTGCTAAGCCTGATACTTGTATCCTGCGTTGCAGCGGAGGGGACGCCGTCCGCTTCGTCGCCGTCCGCTGAGAGCTTGCAGGAAACAAACGCTGTAATTGAAGAGCCGGGTGAGGCTGCAGCGGAAGACCAGCTTGGCGCTCCCGCCACCGCCATGAGCAGCGGCGAGGGCAGTGCGCAAGCGCGACCCGAGGCCGCTGAGCAACAGCCGCCCACCGCATCTGATGCGATAACGATGAAGCCTGAAAGCGCCTTGGAGGCAGCTCCGGAACTGTCCGAACAGCCTGAACATGGCACACTTTTAGATGAGACTACGGGAGAAGTTACCGGAACAACTCCCACATTGCCGCCGGGGGAAGCACAGGGGGAGACGCCTGCTGAGCAAACTACCTCGCCAACCGGCGCGCAAGAGCGCCGCACGATCATCGCAATCGACGCGGGGCATCAGGCTGCGGGCAATAACGAGCAGGAAGCAATCGGCCCCGGTTCATCCGAGAAGAAACCAAAGGTGTCCTCCGGCACCAGAGGCACTACGACGAACGTCCCGGAGTATGAACTTACGCTGGCTGTGTCGCAGCAGCTCAGGGACGAGTTGCAGTTACGCGGGTACACCGTATATATGATCCGGGAGACGCACGACGTGAATATAAGCAACCATGAACGCGCCGACTTGGCCGCTGCGGCGAACGCGGATGTTTTTATCCGAATACACGCGAATGGGGATGGCAACGCTTCAACCAGTGGCGCGCTGACTATTTCTCCAACGTCGAAAACCCCGTTCATCCCCGGCTTGTACGCGAAAAGCCGAGCCTTGTCCCAATGCTTGCTGGATGGGATCGTCGCATCGACGGGCGCGAAAAGCAGGGGCGTGTGGGAAACCGACACAATGAGCGGCATTAACTGGGCGGCAATGCCGGTGTCAATCGTCGAGATGGGCTATATGACAAATCCGCAAGAGGATCTTCTGATGCAAACGCCGGAGTACCAGAGACTGCTGGTAGAGGGCATGGCAAACGGCATAGACGCGTATTTCGACATACAGTCGGGAGGCTGAGGTAATAATGAGAAAAAGAGTCATTGCTGTTATTGCCACGCTTATTCTGGCATCATTTTTTATGCAGTCATGTTTGTTCGCGTCCGGGATGAGCAGGGAAGAGTGCCTGAAAGACTATAAGGAGACATATAAACACAAGCTCATAGACCATTTCAATGAAAACGAAGAGATATTCAGAAAAGTCGCCGCTTCTATTTCAGACTATCTGGCCGGCGCCGGGAGCAACACAATATACCGGACATTCTCGTTGGGCAACCACGGGGCACAGAGCATTAATGGCGAGACGGTAAAGTTCACTTTGTTTACGGTAAAACAGTTGAGCCCTGACGACAATGAAGACATCGCCAGGGAGTATACCGATTTTCTGAATGACAGAAGCTTTAACATATACGGGCTGACTGCCGAAGAGTTGGCTGTCATTTTCACAGATGACGCCTACGACTTTAACTCAGGGGCGATACGGTACACTAAAGCTCTTTGTGAGCCGTCGGCTGATGAGGAGAGCCGCGAAAGCGCCATCCGCTTTTCATTTGCATTGGATAAAATGTATAACAAGGCTGACAGAATCGGCGCGACGCTGGTGTTCAGCGTGTCGGGGGATCCGGCGGCGAACTCTGACCGGATTAATGACCAGTGGCATATCGAGTACTCAGTATACTGGTCGCCGGCTATTTAGCAACACGCTCGCCTAACAACTCATATTACTGTTCAGCGCTCCTCCCTTCGCTCAACTTGTAGTCTGCTGTGTGCTCTTAATATAAGCGACCTGCTGCATGAACGCGCGCATATCACTCTTAAAGAGGCTTATCAGGTCTACTCGATAGCCGAACAGAACATGGGGATATCTTTGGCTTATCATATCAAGCAAACCATTGGCTGTAAACTGCCGTTCGGGGGCCTCAATCTTTTTCCCGTCGTAGAAATGTAGCATAATGGAAGAGCTTTGAGTAGTTTGCTTATTCCCTGAAAGGGATGTGGAGTTTACTGTCAAATTGCGCGTATACGCCCATATAAGCCATGTGGATGGATAAATACGGACGCTGAATGTTTTACGCACGCAGATCCACCACTGACCAAGCATCAGCTCTTTTGTGACGAACCCCGAAACGCTTGCATCCTGGTCGAAGTACCCGCTGACAGCATGAGCTGTATCGGCACCCAGCTTTCCCAGTTTTCTGTATGCCTTGCTTTTTGT
>WRJQ01000028.1 GCA_009778485.1 Oscillospiraceae bacterium | reverse complement strand
CGGTCGCGTTAGATTTGTTATTCCTGTTGGTAGGTGTGTGATGAAAAAAGCGGCGACTATTATTATAACGAGCCTGTGTTAGTCGGCGGTGCTTAGGCTTTCTATTTCCTCGCGGGTAAGCCCTGTATCTTCAATAATTTCATCCATTGGTCTGTTGCGTTGGAGAAGTTTTTTCGCAACAGCCATTATCCCATCGTCCCGCGCGGCGATAAGGTTGTGTTCCATGTCCATGCGGAACATCCGGCGCGAACGGAAACGTGCGCGCTCTATTTCATCTTTGCTAATGGATTGAAGCAACTCGGCAGCCATCTTAACTTCCCTCCTGACTTTCATTATTTCATTCAACAATTCGCGGTGCTTTTGGTCGGAACCGTATGCAAAGAACAGGCTCCAGATTTCTTCTCCGGTCATGGTTTTTATCGGCTTCTTTATCAGGTTACTCAGCTTTGTAAGTTCAACAAATATTATGCCCACCGCGTCCGAAAGTTCCATGCCGTTTTCATCTTTGAAACTAGAACGGCTGATGAAACTTTCACGCTCCGGGAATAAGGTATAACCGCAGAACGTCATTTGAAAACTCCGAAGCAATTTATCGTAGCGTATGCTTCGTCCCTCTTGGCTCGAATGTAAATCGCACAGATGATAAATTGCTCTTGCCTTAACTATCCTATGGCTCGTTTTCAGACTGTCCCCGCTCATGGCTTCGCTTTGCATTTCCACGTCGAACTGACTGCCATCGTTGACGGTGCAGTTCACATCGAAACGCTCCCGCTTCTCGTTGATATCTGATATGGGCAACTCGACATTTCTCACTTCGACTTTGACAACCGGGAAGCGAAGATAACTCTCAACAATATCACGCAGAATCGGTTTGGCTTCCGGGTGGGTCAGCAAGGTCTTGAACACGCCATCTTCGGACGGCGGCAGCAGTTCCGGGATCATAGAATCATCATAAGGCATCGGGCTTCATCACTTCCTTATCTGTTCAATCTTAGTTTAGCACACCTCAGCGGAAATTTCCATAAAAATCTCCACGGGGTAGCGCATTCTTAAGCGTAACACGAGATTTTTGCGGTCAATATACAGACTCTTATGGTTCTTGAAGCGGTTGATATGACGGCTAATATAACGCTTAATATGACGGTCAACTCGGTTGATACGACCATAATAGGCATTTGGGTGTCCGTTAAAACGGACACCCAAATGGAAATATATCTGTGCTTGCAATCTGCCTCTGTTAGAGTGATTCGTGCGTCAGGTCTGCTCGAGTCCTTCAATAAATCGCTTCAGGATCGTTGCGATCTCTGCGCGGGTGGAAGAGCCTTGCGGCGCAAGCCGATCTGCTGCGCGGCCTTCGATTATGCCTTCAGCCACAGCCCACTTCAGGGCGTCCAGCGCCCAGTCTGAGACGTTACCCGCGTCTGCGAACTTCCCGAGCTCTGCTGCGGCGCCGACGTCAAGGCCTCTCGCTTTCGCGTACCTGTAGAGTATCACTACCGTCTGCTCCCTCGTGAGCGGGTCATCCGGCCCGAAGTTGCCGTCGTCATAGCCGAGCGTTATCTCATTCCGGAAGGCCCACAGTATTGCGTCGGAGTACCACTCGCCCGCTTTCACATCCGGGAATGGGAGCTTGCCGCTAACAGCAGGTTCACCTTCCAGCCGGTACAGCACGGTCACAATCATTGCGCGCGTAACTGTCGCTCCGGGCGAGAACTTCCCGTCGCCCGTGCCGTTCATCAGGCTGCGCTCCGTGGCGAATCGTACCGCATCATAGAACCAATCCGTATCGGCGACGTCGCTGTACGGGTTCTCCCACGGCCCGGCAAGAGGCGTTTCGGGGTCGTCGATGTCATCAGACGCGCCGCCTCCGGTAGTCCCTGTGCCACCGCCTCCTCCGGGCTTTTGTGGAGTCGTGCCGCCATCACCCGAAGGATTATCCGGAAAGTCCGGCTCGCTTTTGAGTGTGACAGAGTATACCGCTGTCATGACTTCACTGTCCTTCATTCCTGCTTTGACCGTGACCGCTTTTATCGTCGTTGTGTTGACAATCACAATTGCCCCTGTATAAAGCTTGCCGTTGCTGCGGGTCGGTACAGATCCGTCGGTCGTATAGTAAATGAGTGCGTTATCGGTTGCTGTACTCAGCGCAACAGAGGTATTTATCGGTACCTCACCTGCTGCCACATCCGCTATTGGCGTTTCTGCTCTGAGCAGATTGGTCAGCGGCATATCCGTGTAAATCACACCGGCATTCATTTCGACGCCTGCGTAACTACTGACATTCGCTCCAATCGTCAAATCGAGCTGTGCGGTGTTTTCAGGCATGGCGTATTCTAAAAGGATCGAGCGTGAGTAGTTCAGGCCGCCTACGCCCTCCTCGCTGTCTAAGAGGCGAATCGTCAGAGCCAGGGGTTGCTCGGATGCACTGCCGCTCTCATAGGCGTTTACAAGGAAGTTATCTGCCGCCAGAGTGGACTCGTCCATATACTTTGAGAACACAATATAGATGCCTTCCGTTGTCCGCGCCGCACTTTCAACATATGGCGCGACGTTGCTCGTCAGAGCGATGTTTACGTCGAGTTGTTCCGGGGCTACAGGCAAATACCACGTGACGCCATCCTCTGCAAGTCTGGTATCGGAGCCTATTTCCTGATGGCTGGTTGTGGTGAAATCCTCATAGCCGGCTTTCTGCACTGTTACCGCCCAGCCGCCTGGCGGCACAAACCACTCATAATAACCATGTTCATCGGTCATCTGCGGGTTATGCTGGCTGTACTCGTCGGCGACCCACGGGCTCATTGTCCCGTCCATGGAGTCTACTTCATACACCGTAGCTACGGCGCCTTCAACGCGGTTGGAGTATACGGCCTCATAAACATAGCCGGATGGGTCAAGTATCGCGACAGGCACCGGCGGCTGTATAACCTTTACCGGAGTCTTTTTCGGTTTCTCCGGTTCCGGGGGGTTCGGAACTTCCGGATCGTCTTTCGCAAACAGACAGCCACAGTTTTTCGCTTTGTAAGGCAAGCCCTCTACCCATGGGAAGTAGTCCATGCTCAGCCCTGCTTTATACGCCGCAATATAGACGTCGAGCGCGTCAGCTCTCATCTCCTCTTTTTTAGCGTAAGCCAGAGAGTTATGGAACGCCAATTCCGCCCCGGTACCCACCACCTGACCAAGAAGGTATTGCCCGGCAGTTCTGGACGGCCCGGTGCATAATGATGTGACGGGGATGCTCATGAACTGGCCCAGGCGAGCCAGGTCGCGTTTATCCTGGACGTACTGCTGCAGGTTGCGGTTTTTACCTTGGGGAGTTGCTATGAAAAGGCCTCCGCCCACACGGGTCAGATAGTTGTCCAGAGCCTCATAGAAGGCGATGACCGGGTTATAGGAGCCTTCCGGCATAGCGGGCTGTATCGGCAGCATGCCGCAGCGGCAACCGGTACCGCATGCGCAGTCGCGGTTCTCAGAAGCCAGCATTGTTATATCTGCGCTGTTATTATTGCTGTATGCCATTGTGCCCATAGTTGACGCTTTTTGCGTGAGCGCGCTATGCGAAGTTGTCGCATCATCCATATCCATGACAGCGCCACTCCCCTGCAACGCGCCGCTTAAGCCGGGTTGCGCAATCTCAGCCAGCCCGGAAAAGAACGGCTGCCAGGCGTCAAGCATACTGCGGAAAGCAGCGGAGGTATGGCCTGCCGGTTCCGGCAAATCGCCGCCAACGCGGGTATAAACCAGGCGTTCCACTTTGTTGGCAGCCGTATCGCAGTAGATGCGCTCATATCTGTTCATCGTGATGATGTCGCGTTTGCAGATAGCGCCTCCGGCTGCTGATATTTTGTATACAATGTCGGTAGTTAAGACGCCGTTTTCTCTGCCTATGCAGGCATAGGGCATGAGATCGCCTGAGTGGAAAACCATGCCGGCAGCTTCTGCGGAGTCCAGTGCGGCACCGGTCGGCAAAACAGGCCATGAGGCGACCTCTGCTGCTGCGCCGGTACTCTCGCTTCTCGTGATAGAGAACTGCCCCGATGCGCCTCCGGATAGCGCAAACACAGCGTCCTCGATAATGCCCCCCGCAGACCAACTGTTTACTGTCAAGCCGCTCCCCGCGAGTTCAGCCTCTGCCTTCTGGCGCTGCTCCGTCGTGGTCAGTGCGTATGTGTCTAGGACGTCATGCAGATTTGCGTACTCAGCGCCGCTTAATACAGGGGCTCTCTCCACGGCTTGGTACTCGACCCAGACGCCGGTGGGCGGGTTGTTGCCGCACAGGTAGTACTCTGTCTGCCAGTAGCCGCGGCTGTCCCAGAGAGCCTCAAGCCTCTTTATGCTGCCGTCTGTCTGTGGTATGTTGACATACACATCTTCCAAATCAGCTGGACCGGTAGCGTTGCGGAATGTTAAACGCCAATACATGGGTCGTCCCACAGCGTACAGATACGCTCTATACAAACCGGCCTGGCCTTCCCGCCAGACAGTGTTCCATTCCATATGCCAATTTGTGATCATTATATCAGCCAGCGCCGGAAGGTTGCTGTTGTAGTTGATCGTTTTAGGTTGGACGGAAAGCGTGTTGCCGTCCGGAGTTACCGCTACTGCGCCTACAAAATATATCTGAGGCCCGATTGGCTGCGACAGCGAAAGGTTTGTGCAGTAGAACCCGTTCTTTTCGCTTGCTATTGCGGAAGCTGCCACCGCGCCGTCGACCGAGATTGACACAGCGCTGCCCTTTGGGGCATAGCCATACACGTAGAAATCCGTACTGCCGATAGCCGGGGGAACTGTCAGGCTGAAGGCCGGCTGCCCAAGGCTTTTCTCGCCGAACCAGTAGCTCTCCGGCCCGACAATGCAGCTCGCGATAGCTGTAATATCGTCAAGGTTGATACGGTAGCTTTGCCACCGCAGGGTCAGAGGGAACCCTCCGTATTTACTCACATCCGGTATCGTTATCAGATATGCTCCGTTAAAGCCACCTGATGACGGTGTGTCGTTTGGGTGTAACTCTATCTCGGCGCCTGCGCTATGACCGTTTATGTAAACGCTGCCGTTCAGAATATACGTGTTCCCGCCATAGTTCAGCTCTCCGCTTTCGTTCTTGAGAGCCTGATTGGTCGCAAGCTCCACAGTGACGCATTCCGGCGCTGTGTCAGGATTGATAAGCGCTATCACTGCGCGGACGCTAATAAGCTCCGAATCTGCTTCCAGATGAAGGCTGCTCGCTTCCAAGTTAAGTATGCTGACCGGCGGTGCTCCGACAGGTAGTCCCACTGCAAAAGCTTGCTCGGTGCCATCCACCGCTATATCCTGTTCGGTATACAGATCGCCTAGAGTGGCTATAGACGCCTTTATCTGATTGAGGCTCTTGCCTGTTGGATCATTTATTGACTGATAAGTTTTGTTGCGCATGAAAACGGCCGTGTATCTGCCATCTCGCAGGTAAATGAACTCGTTAGGCGTAGGAGAGTCCGCTAAGAATAAATTGTTTTGCACCAAGTTCCCGCTCGCGTCGTATATAAGAGACCTGTAATGTGCTCCTTTTACAGCGTTTAGCAGGTCAAAGCTGACAGGGTAGCGGCGGGTATACGAGAAAGATCGCGGGGCGGAACCCCTGTTGTTTCCGTCCAGCGTTATCGGTATATCTGCGTACCAATTGCTCTTACCCGGGTTTTGCGTATCAGCTTCCATATGCAGGATTACTTCCTGCTCGGTGGGCTCATCGAGCACTATCCATTTATCGGAAATGCTGAATGCTACGTCTTCACCGCCGGATGTTATCGAATGCACGCAGTATTGAAATGCTCCGGTTACCCACCATCCAAGCCTCCCCCAAGAGCTTCCGGGGCCGCTGTATACTCTTGGAATTGACTCGTTGGTACTGGCGTCGATTAGCCCGTACTGTCGTTCATTCATTGTGATTTCAAGCGCTCCATAAGCCATGCTATCGAGGCCGCTTAGAGTTACCGTCTCCAAGTCAAGGCGGCTAATCGTCATCGTAACTTTCGTAAGCTCGGTGGTAGTACAAGAGAAGTTGCCATACATATCGGTTTTCGTATACTGTGTGTGGGCGTGACCCTCACTTGGGGAAAAAGTGGACCAGAGGACATCCACACCGGTAGCGGGAGTCCCATCTGAAAGCTTTACTGAACCCGCTATTGTGTAGCGATATAATAGTGCTTGCAGTTGCAGCACCGGATTCGGGTCTGACGCCTGAACCTGTATTCGTATACTTGGGCGCACAAAAAGGTCAAACCAGTCAAACGGAACCGCTTCGACGTAAACGCTTTCGCCCTCATACAAGTCGTAATACTTTGATGAGCTGAGCCGCTTGCCGCCAACGGGAGCGTCATACCAGTAGATGCTTGCCGGTATGCCGGGTGAAAACGCGAAGCCAAACAGACTTACGTCAGGTGCTAGTCCAATAGATGGAGTGATACGAGTGGCTGACTTAGGCGCAATGCCCAGTTCCAGGGCATTGGCGCCCGCACCCGGAGTCAGCATATCCGAACCGTACACAACTGCGCGCCCGTTTTGGTTACCGTATACCTCGAAGGTGTATTGTAGCCCCGCAGTAAGGCCGGAGACCACGGTTCCATCCGCAGGTAATGTGCTGCCGATGAATATGTTATTAACTGTTGCTCCTGCGCTATCCTTAACTTTCAGATATTTTGTATACTCTTCGATTTGGGAACCCGTATACGTCACGAGCGCGGAACACGCGGCGTTTTTATTGACCGGATAAATAATAGTATCGCCGTCAAACGTGAAGTCCACGCTGTCCACCCGCGCAATCGGCGAAGCAAGTGCGCTCGGCCAGTCGGCTTTGGCGTAGAAAGCAAAGTCGCCGGCCTGCGCGGTTGTCAGAGTCGTGCTAATCGTATAGGCGCTGGCGTCTGCGCCTGTGTAGTGAAGTGCAGCCGTTGCCGTATCGCCAACCGTGAGTGCCCGCTTACTGTAGGCATAAAGATGGTATGGCGCAGATGTCAGTATGTCTCCGTCCGCTCCCAGGGAACACAGCATACGTGCGGAGTGTAGCCCGGTATCGTTGCTGCTGCCGGTAAACGAGATAGTACTCTCCCAATGCCCCAGCGAGGCAAACATGCCGGGAGGTTCGGGTTCGCGAACCATTTTTACGATCACCGTTGCGTACTCTTCCAGAGGAATCGCCCCATCGATTATAAAGTCGAGACCGAATGGCGATACGGTATAGGTGGCGCCGGGGCTCATTCCTATCATAGCCTGTGTAACCCCCGGCGGAACCCCCATGTCTACAAAACTGAAAGCGGAGGGCGACGTCAATACAGCGTCACGTAAGTCGATAGGGTCTGCCATAGCGGTGAAGTTCACAAAGTCCAAATATATGCGATCATACGGCATGAGCGTGGCTGTTTCGCCGGACGTCAGCCCGAGGTCCAGATGGATCGCGAGCCGGGTCGGCTGGCCGATTTCTCCGCCGTCTGTTACCATTATCGTCGTGGCTGACAGGTCATATACGTAGCCTGACCCTGCGATGATTTCAACGGTATCGGCGGAATAGAAGATTTCCTCGTCCTCCCAGTCGCCGCCCGGCGGCGTGGCATAGACAACCACGCGGTACTGCCCGGGCGCGATGGGTCCCTGCCACCATGAAGTCAGGTCAACGCCGAATATCATCAGGTTCGACGCGATGGATCCCGAGAACGGTTCGTCCGTATCGAGCCCGATGAACGCGCTGTTTATTGCGCTTTCGATCATCGCTGTGCCTGCAGGTATCAGTCCGATCGACACAGCTGTCCATCCCGTTCCCGGCCACGAGCCGTCGAAGTAGATGGATGCGTCGGTTTCGAGGTTGCCGGCTTTGTTCTCGCCTGCTGCCCCTATGAGCGTTATCGCTTTCGCGGTTACGTCGCCGGGCGCGGCAAGCGCTGTCGGCGTCGCGAGTGGCGCCAGCCCTGCAAGGATTATAATGGCGAGCATGATGGACAGTGCTTTGCGGGTGATTTTTTTCGTTTTCATTGTGTTTTTGTCCTTCTAATAGTTTAAGTCTCTGTGTCTGTTCAGGTATCCCCTGCCTTCAGGCGCTATATGTTCAGCATGGATTCCAATAGCGCCAGCTCGCGGCGCATTTCCTTTTCGTTCTCCCTGCGTTCTCCGATTATCCGCAGCGTGACGCTGCTTTGCTCTTTGGCTGCGCGGTGAGCGCCTTTCGCGTATGTCCCTGTGCGCGCGCCCGTGCCGGGTTTGGGCGGGGCGCGCTGTCCCTCCTTACCGCGCATTTGCGTGACGGTGTACATCAGTTCCCATTCGTACCCGTACATCGACACTTTGTAGTAGACTATTCCGCGCAGTGCGTCGCTGAGGATCAGGCTGCCTTTTTGCAGTTCGATGATGTCGAATATCGTATTCACTATGTATTCTTTGGTTTGCGTGTATGTTCTTGTCTGCTCCATGTTGTCGTCGCCCCCCTGCATCTATACTGTACAGGGGGTTTTGGCAAATTGCACGGACGCTTTCTGCGCAAAACTGCACGTGGGCGCGTTATGGCGCAAAAAAGCTGTGCGGTTTTTACGCAGAACCGCACAGCCGGTGATTTATGACGCGTTTTTACACAGTAGCGGAAAAGTCGCGGAGCCAGCCTTCCACATCCTGGCGCTCGTTGATGGATAGTTTGTCCAGCAGGTTTCGCACGTGGCGCCGGACGGTCGCGTCCGACAGGTGGAGTTCCGCCGCAATCAGGTCGTTGCCCGCGCTCCGGCCAAGATACCTGAGCATATCGGTTTCGCGGCCGGTCAGTTTGTACTTTTCAGCGACGGCGACTATGGTTGCGTCTTTGCCTCCGGCCGCGTTCATTTTCTTTCGGATTGACTTCTCCAGCTTATCGTATTCGGCAGAGCTAATGTGCAAATATCTGGTGATGTAGCTTCGGGACTCGCCGTTCAGCAAGAGCCGCGCAACGCTTATCTCCGCCTGGTTGAGGCCTGCTCTTGCCATGTCTTGGCTCACGTAATTGCGTTCGTTATCTATGGTTTCAAGCAGTTTGCGCGCTTTTTCGATTTCTGTCTCGTATGACGCGTGGGCGTCAACGAACTTGTTGAAGAGTCTGATAGCGGAGTTCAGGATGTTCTCGGCTTCCGAATACCGCTTCATCTCGCAGTACAGGGCTCCCATTTCAGAATACACATAAGCAATGTCAACTTCGAAAGCTTCGCTGTAATCCATATATTTACCGAACAGATGTAATGACGCGTTTAGTTTTTCCTCAGCTTCCGCATAGCGCCCTTGTTTCGTGTACATTCTGCCAAGGCTCTGGTAAGCGTAGGCTATCCTTGGTTCGTATGCTTCGGGGTTGTCTTCAGCCAGCCATCCAAGCAGCTCCAGGGCGGAGCGATACTTCTCTTCCGCTTCATCATACCGGCCTATGTGCTCGTAGCTAATGCCGAGGCTTATGAAGGTTATTGACAATACCCGCTTGTGTTCTTCTTTTTTATTTTCTGCGACCAGCGCCTCCAGTATGCTCTGCGATACCTTCAGGTTCTCGGCGGCTTCCTCGAAGTTCCCCATATCGTTGAACAGGCTCCCGAGATTGTTATAGCTATGGGTGAGGTACTCGTTATGCCTTTCGGGATCGCGTTCAGCCAGCCACTTTCTGATCTCCAGAGCTGAGTAGTGGTTTCTCGCGGCTTCATCGTACCTACCGGTTAATTTGTACAATACTCCAAGGTTGCTGTATGTGTCTGCCACTTCCTCCCGGATTTTGAGCTGATCTCCTTCGGTTCTGGCTTCCCTGATCTCCAGCGCGGTAAGGAACGCTCTTTCCGCGTCTGCCATACGTTCCGAGAACATATACACTACACCCAACCTATGGTAGAGCGTCGATCTGTCCACATCGTTCGCTGCCGATCCCAGAGCTTTGAGCTGCAGGTCGAGCTTCTCGCCAAGCTCTATCGCTCTGTCAAACTGCATCTGCTCATACAAATGCCACAGATACTCGTGAGTTGCCAAGCGCCGCAGGCCATGCTGTTCTTCAACGCGCACAGCCTCTGCGAAGCAGGTCTCCACGTTATCCCAGTTTCCCATCGCGGCGTTTATATCTTTGAGCTGCATGAGTTCGTTCACGTTCACCTGCGCACGTTTCGCAGCCTCGCCGAGCTTGTCGGCATCGCGCCTCACGTCGCTCATTATCTCGCTAAAATCCAGTATGCTCCGCGCTGCTTCAAGTTTACCGAGTTCAAGCAGCCGGTAGCTCTCGACTTGCCGTTTTGATAACATCCCGGTTGACGTTTGCTCGAACATACCGTCAAAAATCTGGTATAGCCTGTCTTCAATTTCCTTAATCGCCCGGTTGGCTTCGCTGCGGAGCCGAGCGGCTTCGCGGTAGCTCTCGAACAGGTCTTTGTCTTCCGGCGCTATGGCGTATTTCGACTTTGCGGCGTAGAAGTTGCCTTCAAGCTCTGCGCGTTCCGTCTTCAGCCGCTGCAACTCCGCGTATCCGGCTACAATCTCCGCGCTCTCAAACGACAGCAGGGCTTCACCGCCCTGGTATACCTTGCCGTGCTCCAGCCTCAGGTCCATCCCCTGAAGCTTAAGCTGCTTGATCTGCATCATCAGGCCCAGCGTCAGCGTCTGTGGGTCTCGATAGGTGTTGGTATAGAGGTTTGGTTCGAGGGCGAGGCGGTCTTTCAGGGATTTTATCCCTTCGCTATCAATCGCGCCCTCCGTTTGCGATTTGAAGTATGCCATGACTCTGGGGAGGCCGGTCTTCGCGCTGATTTCCAGCGCGGCGTCGAGGTCGCGGGCGGTATCGCTGTCCGCCGTTTCGCTAAACAGGAACAAGGCGACTTCGCTGCCTGCGAGCAGCTCGCTTTTAAAATTTTGCCCTTCTGAGAGGTCCGCCGCGCGCTCTATGTAGTCCGGGGTAACGAGCAGGAAGAACAGCTCCTTGCCTATGAAGCAGTTGTTGAGCCTTTGGATAAAGGCCGATATGTCGCCCAGCTCTTTGTCGAACGCACCGGGCGTCGCGGCGCTGTATATGGTCGTCTTTATCATATTTCTGCTCCTCGTCGTGGTGTTCGGGCGGCAGAATGCCGCCCCTACGGCGTGATATTCGGGCGGCAGAATGCCGCCCCTACGGCGTGATATTCGGGCGGCAGAATGCCGCCCCTACGGCGTGGTGTTCGGGCGGCAGAATGCCGCCCCTACGGCGTGATATTCGGGCGGCAGAATGCCGCCCCTACGGCGTGTCGAATTCGACACGTACCCCTATTTCGCCGCAAATGCGTCGATCAACGCTGTCGCTTCGTCGAAATCGCTGTGGAGCAGATGCTCCGCGATTTTTTCAAGTGTTTCCGAGGTGGCCTGAGACCAGGTTTTGCCCTTGAGCTCCGCCAGCAAGTTTTCGGCGGTGTTGCCATCATACTGCTCGCACGCTTCTTTCAGCGTAACCAATACTGTGTTCAGGAACTCCGGATCTTCATCGGCCGTGGCCGCATTGGCGCTTTCCTCGCTCGGAGCAAGGCTCTCGATGAATGCTTTCAGAGACGCCAGGAACCCCTGCGTCTCCGCTTCGATATAGTCAAGCTTCTTCTCGCGCCCCGCTTCTTCCAGCTTGCGCGCTGTCTCGGAAAGGCCCGTTTCTTTCACATTTGCTAGCGCGCTCTTCATGCCGTGGACGTTTATCACATACGAGCGCAGATCCTCTTCGTTGCCATAGCTGCCTTTATCGGCAATCGCATCCAGCAGGGCGAGCGCTTTCTTCGCATCCCTGACGAAGACTTTTGCAAACTCCGGGTCAATCCCCTGCGGAGCTTCGTCGCCGGCTCCCTGCGCTTCATTATTTGCGGCGGCTTCTCTCGCCGCTTCGAGGGTTTCCGGAGTCTGCTTATCGCGTATCAGGTTGTTGAGGATTGTGTTGAGTTGGCGGACGTCTATTGGCTTCGATATGAAATCGTCAAAGCCGCTGTGCAGGAAAATGTCGGCCTGGCCGGCTACAGCGTTGGCCGTCAGGGCGACTATCGGGTTCGTGTAACCCTCGCCGCGGATTATTGACGTCGCTTCTATGCCATCCATCTTCGGCATCATATGGTCCATGAATACTATGTCGTAGACATTGCCGGCTTTTATTTTCTCAATCGCTTCGAACCCGCTGCTCGCGGAGTCTATCTTAAGCTCATACGGGCTCATCAGGCCTTTTGCGACGTAGATGTTCGTCTCTACGTCGTCCACGATGAGCACGCTGCCGTACGGCATAGGCTCGCGCGTGACCTGCACCCGCTTCATCTGCGCCCTGCTCCTCGTGCGGAACAGGTGCAGGTTCTCTGCGGACTCGCTCCCCAGCAGTTCGTCGCCAATCACTTCCTGCGGCAGCTTCACCGTGAAGACTGAGCCTTTCCCGGGCTCGCTCTGTACGGAAATCTCCCCGTTCATCAGCTTGACAAGGTTTCGCGTTATGCTCATGCCGAGGCCGGTGCCTTCCGTCGTGCGGTTGGCTTCCATGTTGAAGCGGGAGTACTCGTCGAAGAGTTTGCTGACCTGCTCTTGCGTCATGCCCTGCCCTGTGTCGCTGACGTGGATTACCAGCGTCGCTTCCTTGCCGCCGCCGCTTCCGGCGCTGCTGCCGCTCCCGGTTCCGCCGGCTCCACCGCCGCTCCCCGCCCCGCCGCCGCCGGCTCCGCCCTCGGAGGTGATCGACAGTTCAACCGTGCCTCTTTCGGTATACTTGAAAGCATTTGATAGAAGGTTGTTCATTATCTGCTTGACGCGCAGCTCGTCGCCCATCAGCAGAGCGGGCAGGCGCTCGTCAACCCGCAGCTCGAACTCGATGGGCTTGCTGCCGATCCTCATCATGTTGAGCTGTGCCGTATCGCTGACAAGGCTCGCGATTTCGTACTTGTCGATGATGAGTTCCAGTTTGCCCGCTTCGATTTTTGACAGGTCGAGTATATCGTTGATGATGCCGAGCAGCAGGTCTCCGGAGGAGTATATCTTACCCAGCGCTTCCTTGACGCTGACGTCCAGCGACGTGTTTTGAAGCTGGATTTCCGTGATGCCGAGTATCGCGTTCATGGGCGTGCGTATCTCGTGGCTCATGGTGCTCAGGAACGCGCTCTTGGCTTTGTTGGCGGCTTCCTCCTCCTGCAGCGCTTCTTCCAGCTCGACGGTGCGTTCCTGCACTATCCTGTCGAGCGCGAGGTTTTGCTTTCTCTTTCGTATCAGCCAGAATATTGTGAGGAACAGCCCGAAGGTCAGGACGAGGGCGACTGCCGCGAAGATGAGCAGCCTTTGCCGCGCGAGCTGCCGGGAGTAGTCGTATCCCCTGCTCGTCCAGTCGTCGGAGATAACCGATGTGTTGACGTAGAACTGTGCTTTGTTGATTATCGAGCATAGCTCGCCCTCGTTTATGTTGAACCCGAAATATGATTCCATGGGCGTATTGAATTTTACGTTGATCTTAAAGCCCGGCTTCTCGCGGTAGTTCTGCTGCATGAGCATCAGGTAGTTCGAGCCCATAAGCAGTTCGATCTCCCCGTCCTCGAGGGCGTCCAGCACCGCTATCTGGTCGTCATATAATATGAGGTTGCTGTTATCGGGAAACCATTCGTTGTATTTATCTTCGAACGCCGAGCTCCTGATTGTGCCAACCCTCGCCCGCACTACCTGGTAGCTGGCAAGGGTCGGGTAGTCGAAGTTCGACAGGAGCGAGTAGTAGTCAGACGCGTACGGCGCGCTCCACAGGAAGTAGCCCTCGCGTTCCGCCGAGTGGAGCAGTTGCGACACTATCGCCGCGCGGCCGTCGCGAAGCATATCGAGTATTTCGGACCAGGGCGTGTTCTCGTCGTTGACTACTTCGAACGTAAGCCCGGTGAGGCTGCTCACTTCCGCTATGACGTCGACGGCTATGCCCTGGAACTCCTTATCGGTTTTGTTGTAGAAGCAGATGGGGTAGTTATCCTGTTCGAGCGCGATGTTTACCGGGACGCCTCGCGATATATGGTCGTAGATGTATTCTTTTTCACGGTCGGTGAATGATTTCTCCAGTTTGTAGCCCGCGTACTCGTAGTTGCCTTGTTTATAGAAGTCGTAGAGGACGTCGATGCCGCCTGCGGAAAGGTACTTGTTGACTATGTCTATTATGGGTTTTAGCTCCGGGTTTATTGTCGTCAGAGATACGGGGGTGTACACAAGCGGGAACAGTTCCTTTGAGTTGATGTCGCCGAATGAGTCGAACAGCGGGTCGATGACGCCTTCGGTGACGAATGCGTCGATTTCGCGGGTTTTGAGTTTCTCGGCTGCTTTTTCGAAGCTTTCGACTTCCACGACCGTGAAGCTGAGCTCAGGGTAGTACGTCTTAACGTGTTCGATGTCTATCGTGCCGGCCAGCGAGCCGACCTTGCGGCCGTCCAGGTCTCTTTCATGCAGTATTTCGCTCGCACCGGAGTATGTGAATACCCTGAGCGAGCGTTCGGCGATGGGGTGCGTCATGTAGTATTGCTGCATGCGGTCGGGCGTGGGCGTGAGGTCGCCGGTGAAGTCAATGCGCGCGGTATCTATCCCGTTTTTGAGCGTCTCCCAGTCGTAGAGGCGCAGCGTGAATTCGATGCCGAACAGGTCGGTCAGGAAATCGCAGAATTTTGCGGCGAATCCTGCGCGGCTACCGTCGTTGCGCAGGAAGGCTTCCGTTTCGTTCATCTGCCCGTATGTCAGCGCCGTGCGCGTGATTCTGAGGCTTTCGATCGCGTCTATTTCCTGCTGTTCCACGCCGGGGATGTCTTTGTATGTCTTTATGCTCCTGATGTCAAAGCCGCCGCTGGCTCTGTTGCAGCTTATCAGCGTCGCGAGAGCCGCCGCAAGCAGCAGAATGGCTATGATTCGTTTCATTGGATCATCCCTTTTCTCGTCTCGTCGCATTGGTTGTGTTATGGTTCGCATCTTTTTCCGAAGAATCATCGTAAACACTCACGGAACATATAGACTTGCAAGTTTTCATCTGCCAATCAGAATAGCATATTCTCGCTGCCGAGACAAGTGTTTTTCTTCCGGCTCCAGGGCAATCGCATAAAGCTTTTTGACAAGCCTAGTGACAAATGTATATAATAATACAATCTACAGTACGCCAGCTTGAAAGCTAACCTTTCCACATGCATATTCTGCGACAGTACTGCACACAAAGTATTGCGGAAAGAAGGAGATGTAGCGTGAAAAAGTTTTTATGCGTGCTTCTCTATATCTTTCCTGCTGTACTGGGCTTCTCATGTTCAGGTGAGCCAAGCGAAATGGCAGCGATGCTCTCAGCCTGTGTTCAGACGCCATACGAAGCGCGACGGACTATCACAGATGAGGATTATCTGCTTTTAGTCCGTATCGAAAGCCTGTCAAATCAATTTTACTTCATTGATGATGTCTTACTGGAGTTGAACACAAATGGTGAATGGCAGAATATTGAAGTTCGTAACCCCGTAACGGAGCAAATACCTTTGTGCAGTACAGGTTAATCAAGACATTCAATATGCCCGATCAGGTTGGCAAGAGCAATAATCTGGAAGAAGAGTTCGCTATTGCATATTTCACCGTAGAGGAAACGCTTGATTGGCAAACAACGCAGGACTGGTAGGCTTGCGTCACTCCCGCAGGAGCAAGCAAAACACCCGGAGCATCACAAGCGCCGGACTTGTCGATGAGAACGAAACGTCCGATGGAAACATCGGATGTTATCATGCGATTTCATGCGATTGCCCTGTCCACATTCAAATTCATATAGATATTCCGCTTGGCTTGTGGTACAATGGCATCTGTTAGGAAAGCTCGAATATTGAAAGGATTGTAATTATGGCAAATTTGACTGAACGTGAAAATTTCATGAGAGTTATCAACGGCGAGACTCCCGAGTGGGTGCCGAGGTATGGGATCGGCCCCGACCCGAACGCGACGAAGCCGCCGCCGTGCACGTCGATCCGCTCCTCCGTCATTCCGATGAGGCCCTCGGGGCAGGATCGCGGCTTCACCGACGTTTTCGGCGTGGAGTACGTCACGACCAAGGAAACCGGCTGGATGCCGCTCCCCAAGCCGAACCAGTTCATCATGGACGATGTGCGCAAGTGGCGCGAAGTCTTCACTCTTCCCGACTTTACGGACATAGACTGGGAGGCCGTCTGCAAAAAAGACCTGGAAGATATGCCCCTTGACCCCAAGGACGTTGCCGTGATGTACGGCGGCCCCGGCGGCGGAGGCTTCTTCATGCCGCTGATGAACATGATGGGTTTCACGAACGGCTTGATGGCGCTCTATGAGGAGCCGGAGGCTGTCCACGAGATGTTCGACCACATGGCCAACTGGTATTGCTACGGCATCGAGAACACGATCGATAAGCTCCCCGTGGACGTCTTCACAGTCGGCGACGACACGGCGACTGCGACGAACCCTTTCATCTCGCCTGATATGTACAGGGAGATGATCAAGCCTTATGTCACCAGGGTCTCAAAATACGCTATGGATCGCGGGATTCCTGTGATGATGCATAACTGCGGGCGCTGCGAGGATTCCATCGACGACTGGCGCGACTTCGGCGTCAAGGCCTGGAACCCCGCTCAGGTCGTGAACGATCTGGACGGCATCAAGAAAAAGTACGGCAACTCGCTTGTGCTCATCGGCTGCTGGGATTCGCAGGGCCCTGCAGGGTGGCCGCACGCTTCTGAGGAGGTCGTGAAGCAGGCTGTCCGCGATACTATCGACAGGTACGCCGGCGGCGGCGGGTTCATGTTCTGGGGCAGCGTGTACGGGCCCGAGGGCGACGAGGAGACAAACAACAAGAAGAAGTGGATGACCGAGGAGTTCGAGGCTTACAGGGAGACTCCGTATAAGTAGCAGCCGCAAATACTTGGGGGGCGCCTGCGCGCCCCCCTTTTGCCTTGAGAAATATATAGGAACCTTGGACAGTCGTACGGAATGGATGTGACAAAAAGGATGGCGCACACGGGCAGCATAGGCAGCGCAGCCGGCGCGGGCCGCCTTGACGGCAGCGGATCGCAGCAGAGCGGCATAGACGCTTTCAGGTTGGTCGCGGCCTTTCTGGTAGTCGGGATACATACATTCCCGCTGGCGTCTATCAGCGACGGCCTCGACTTCATGTTTACCCGGGTCTTCTCGCGAATCGCCGTGCCGTTTTTCCTTATGGCTTCGGGTTATTTCATTCTGCCGCGCTTTGCCTCCGGCGATAAGCGGACCTCCGGGAGCGCTCTGCTGAAGAACCTGAAAAAGACCGGTCTTATATATGCAGCAGCGTCGATACTGTTCCTGCCGGTCAGCATCTACGCAGGCCATTATTCGGGCGACAACGTTGCCGCAGTTCTCAAGAAGATCGTCTTCGACGGCACGTTTTACCATCTATGGTACCTGCCCGCGTCGATGATCGGCATGCTGCTGCTCTATTTCCCTGTTCGCAGGTTCTCTGTGCGCGCTGTCCTTGGGGTTTCGGTTTTCTTGTACGTTTTAGGTTTGTTCGGGGACAGCTACTACGGGTTGATTGCAGGTGTTCCTGCTCTCGAAGCAGCATACGGCGCCGCGTTCAAGCTGTTCTCATATACGCGCAACGGACTGCTGTACGCTCCGGTGTTCCTGGCGATGGGAGCTTTCGCCGCGCAAGGCAAGCCCGGGCCTAAGGCTCGGGCTTGCGCGCTTGGCTTTGCCGTTTCCATGCTGCTCATGTTCGCCGAGGGTTTCCTCTTGCGAAGGGGAGGGTCCCAGCGTCACGACAGCATGTATATCATGCTGCTGCCTTGCATGTACTTCCTTTTTGGCCTCGCGCGCTCCGTCAATGGGCGCTCGAGGCCGTTCTTGCGCAATGTTTCCATGCTGATCTACATTTTGCATCCTATGTCGATCGTCGCTGTCCGTGGCGCCGCCAAGGTCGTCGGGCTCACTGCCCTGCTTGTCGACAACAGCGTCGGCCATTATCTGGCCGTGTGCCTCGTGACCGTGCCGGCGGCGCTGGTAATCGCGGCGCTCATCGCCCGCATTGCGCAATGGCGGGCCCGCTCCCGGACGGCGTAAGGAGCTTTTCTGTACGAAGGCCGTTGCGTAGTTATTTACAGAATGGAGTACTAGATGGATAGACAAACCAGCTCTCAGCATGATAAGGTCAATCGAGCAGAGATGTCCCCGGAGCAGTCGTTTTTCGCTGTTTTCTGCATCGAAGCTCTGGCAGACGAGCTCGGAATTGCGGGCAATGCTGTCTATAAGCTGCTCGCAGATGAGAGCGACATTCTGGATGGCTATATAGTACCTTACTATGACGCATTGCATTCGCAGGGCAAGGACTATATCGTCAATGAGCTTTTGGAGCTTATGAAAGGGCGTGGGCTCGCTCTATGATACTATATCACGGCTCTTATATTGCCGTAGAGAAGCCGAGCTTGTCATTTTCGCGGCTTCGTACTGATTTCGGAATGGGTTTCTACACAACGCCAATCAGGGTACAAGCAGGCAATTGGTCTAGGCGGTTTCTGCGTAATCATGGCACAGCGGTCGTTTCAATCTATGACTTCTCGCCGGACAAAAGCGACTATTCGGAAGCCGGTGTCAGAGCTCTTGTCTTTCCGGAGTACAACATAGGCTGGCTTGAGTTCGTAACAGCTTGCCGCATAGGACACCCGGTCGATCGCGACTATGACCTGGTAGTCGGAGGGGTTGCAAACGATAAGGTCTTCGATACGCTTCAGTTGTACTTTGACGGGCTCATCCGCGCTGATGAGGCGATTGGCCGCCTGCGCTATGACAAACCTAACCTCCAATACTGCTTTAAAAACCAAGCTCTGATTGACGAACACCTGCATTTCACAGCAGCGTATCCCGTTGCTGGTGCGTAATGAAAGCGTACAGATTACCACAAGTGCCGCAAGCGGCCCAACGAAGTGGTCGCGAGTGGAGATTAGGAGCATAACTATGACAGCGAACAGGACGCTCATCGGCCATAAGTGCGCAGGAGTAATCAGGACATACTCGGAGCACTACAATGTTCCCATCCGGGTAGCTTTTGATCTGTTCTACAGATCGAACCTGTACATCGAAATACGCGAAGGAATATCTGATATGCACTGCAGGAGCGACGGGTATCTTGCGGAAGAGCTGCAGATGGAAATTGACAGGCGAGAACAATAACAGACTGTACGACTTGGTCTTCACTCCGGTATGGAATGTGATATAATTGAGTTATCGGGCTAAAACGGCTGTTTTGGGACTACTTTTAGCCCGCTAAAAGTGGATTTGTGAGAAAATCGAAGCGTCAACGGGCTAAAACGCATGTCGCGCAGCTGGTTTTAGCCGGGTAGGGGGCGTGTCGAGTTCGAGCCCCGCCCCCCGAACCATATCATTAAGGAGGCTCGTCATGGCGGCTAAGTTAATTATCGGCGCATCGCTGGGGAACTGCGTTCACGTCGCGGGAGTCGCGCATTTTCTCAGCCTTGCGGAAGACGAAGGGTACTCATCTATATTCCTCGGCCCGGCCGTCAGCGTCGGCGCCGTGCTCGAGTGCGTCAGGGCGAACAAGCCCGACGTTGTGGCTCTCAGCTACAGGCTCACACCGGAAAACGGCATCTCCATAGTCCGCGAGCTTATTTCGCAGTTCAATGCCGGCAGCGGCCACAAGCCCATCTGGTGCTTCGGAGGGACGGCTCCTGTCGCCGATCTGGTGCGCGAGCTGGACTTCTTCGACGCAATCTTCGACGGGACTGACGATATCGACGACAGCATAACCTTCCTCCGTACCGGCAGCTTGCCTGAAAAAAGCGGCGCCGAGCTCTATTCGGCAGACCTCATCGGGAGGCTGGCGCAAAAGCGCCCTTACCCGCTGCTGCGGCATCACTTCGGGCTGCCCTCGTTCGATGAGACAGTCTCGGGAGTCGAGGAGATCGCTGCGTCGCGTGTGCTGGATGTTATCTCGCTCGGCATCGACCAAAACACGCAGCAATACTTCTTCAGGCCTGACGAGCGCCTGCCCGAACTGGACGGCGCGGGCGGAGTCCCGGTGCAGGACGCCGCGGGTTTCGAGCGCCTGAAAGATGCGTCGCAGCGCGGCAACTACCCGCTCATGCGCTGCTACAGCGGGACGGCGGATGTCATGGCGCTGGCAGAGGTCCTCAACAGGGCGATAGCCAACGCGTGGTGCGCTGTGCCGCTTTGCTGGTACAACGAGCTGGACGGCAGGGGCGACAGGCCTCTCAGGACGTCGATGGAAGAGGCGCAGGAGCTGATAGCATATCATGGCAAGCTCGGCATCCCGGTGGAGCTCAACGAGCCCCACCACTGGGGGCTGCGCGACGCGCACGACGTGATCTCCGCCGCAATGTCGTACATCAGCGCTTATAACGCTAAGAAGCTCGGCGTTCGTAACTACATATCCCAGTATATGTTCAACATACCGAACTCGCTCAGTTTCTCGATGGACCTCGCGAAGGTGCTGGCTCAGATAGAGCTTACCGAGTCTTTAGCCGACGGCAACTTCCGCGTGTACAGGGAGACCCGCGCCGGGCTGCCGTTCCTGAGCGGAGACAGCGCGGTCGCGAAGGGCCAGCTCGCCGCGTCGACGGCTCTATCTATGAACGTCCGTCCGGATATAATCCATGTAGTAGGCTACAGCGAAGCTATTCACGCGGCCACGCCCGAAGTCGTCATTGAAAGCTGCAAGATAGTGCGCGGGGTGGTGCGTTCTTGCCTGCACGGCAACGCGGAAGCGCTGAGCGACCCTCGTGTCACCCGGCGGCGGGATGAGATCATCTCCGAGGCGGGCTACCTGCTGGACTTCATAAAAACCCGCTATTCAAGCGTCAGCGACGATCCGCTCGCGGATGCCGCCGTGCTTTCGGACTGCATCAAGCTGGGCATACTGGACGCGCCGCATATAGTTAAAGGCGGGCAGTTCAAAGGCACGCTGCAGACGCGCATAATCGAAGGTAAATGCCTCGCGTGGGATGCTGCAGGCAAATGCCCGGTTGACGAACGGGCAAGGTTGTTGGCACTCACCGGCGAAACCGCGCAGGGCGGAGCCGCTTTGACCGTCGAGCGCGAAAGGGCGTAGGGTTTTGGAGCCGTAACGTGCGTTTGTAGTAACTGTTCAGGCGCTTCAATTTCATTTCGCAAGCGAAGCTCGTCGCTGCGGATTGCGCTAAGTCTCGCATTACAGCAAGCTGTAACGCTCGCTCGCTTCATCGCAGCTCCTCTTCGAATCGAAGCAGGCTTCGATTCGATACATATGGAAATTATGCGGAGCGCGCGAGTATGCGCATGGATGCGCATTCGAGCGAAAGAAATGAAATGGAGCGCCTGGAGGTAGTGGGTACCTGAACAGACACCGTTTGTGAAAGGAGATTGGACTACATGAGTATGGATAAAAAAATCGCCGTCATCAGTTCCGGCAACGGAGGGCAGTCCATGGCTGCATACTTCTCGTATATGGGGTACAAAGTCGCGCTTTACGCGAGGGAAGCGGAACGTGTGGATATGTTCCCCGGCAACCGTTTCACAATCAGCGGGGTTGTTGACTGCGAAGCGGACATCGACTTAATCAGCAGCGACATGGGCGAAGTGGTCAAGGACGCATACTTAATAATGGTGACGACCCCGGCACAGTACCACCCTATCGTGGCGAGGGCCATGGCGCCGCACCTTGTCGACGGGCAGACAGTCGTCTTGAATCCCGGCCGCACGTTCGGGACTTTCGCGTTTACCAAAGTTCTGGCTGAGTGGGGGTGCTCCGCAGATGTTATGCTCGGGGAAACAGACACCTTCACTCTTACGTGCCGCTGCCCTGAGCTTGGCAAGCCAATCATCTACGCTATCAAGGATAACGTCCGCCTGGCCGCGCACGACCCGCGGCACGGCAAGGCCATGCTGGACACGCTGCACGAACTGTTCAAGGTCTACAGCCTCGCGGAGAGCATTCTATACACCGGGTTCACGAACATCGGCATGATTTTCCACCCGATGCCTATCTTGATGAACATAACGCGCGTCGAAGCGAAAGAGGACTTTATGTTCTACACGCAAGGCATCTCGCCCCTGGTCGCGAGCATCCTTGAGAAGATGGACGTCGAGAGGGTTTCTGTCGCCAACGCATACGGGGTCGCGGTGCCGACCGCGCGCCAGTGGCTCGCGGAATGCTACGGCTCGCGCGGCGACTCGCTGTACGAGCAGATTCAAAACACCGAAGCTTACAAGGCTGTCACGGCCCCGACCGATATAGACACGCGCTATATCTTCGAGGATGTCCTCACCGGCTGCGTGCCGACGAGCTGCGCCGGGAAAGCTGCGGGAGTCGCTACGCCTGTCATGGACACGCTGATTAGCTGGGCTTCCACCCTCTACGGGCGTGATTTCCACGCGGAGGGGCGCAACGAGGCGCTCATAGACTTCAAGTCGTTCCTGCAGTAGAGGGATGTCAATCACGATACTTAAGGCTTCAATCTTGGCGCGTATTGCCAAGAAGCAAGTTAAAGGAGAGGATTTGCAGTCAATTACTACGGTTTATACACATGCCGTGAACACTCGTGACTTCAGTCGTGAGATGAAACGGCATACCTTGTTCCCCCGTTGAGTTGACAAGAACGAGCGCTGCATTAAACACAGAGCAGCAAACCGACTGCAAATGCTCACAAGCAGCTCATACAGCCTGCGCACAGACAGACAGCGCGGCGACCCGCCCCACAGACATTGTGCATATGGCTACCTGGCTCTTCCCGCC
>WRJQ01000027.1 GCA_009778485.1 Oscillospiraceae bacterium | reverse complement strand
CACGAGCGAGTATGGCTCGATCGATAAGTGGAATGACTATTCGCTTGATGCCGGAGATAACACAAAACTAATAGCACAGGTCGTCATCTGGTTGATTCTTGACGATGAAATGGACAGTTACATCATTGAGGATAACTTCGCAGGCTATGCCGCTGTGAATGCTGCGGTAGAGGATGTTTTGGCGAACTATGCGGGCGCGACAGGCGATATCACAGCGGTTGCCTATCTAGCCGGCCCGGACTATCCTCTTGACATCGACAATCCTCAGCCACAGCTCGTACCGCTCTATGGCACGTTCTATGTGGTAAACGAACTGGAAGAGGAGTGGGATCCCAAGGGCGAGCTCAGCTACACGTTTGAGATCGAAGCAAGTCATGAGAAAATAACCTATGCGCGCGACCCGATCTACAAAGTAAACACGTTCGATTCGACGACTATGACAAACAACGCAGGCAGCCCCCTGACTGTTCCCAACGCCAACCACTTTACTTATGCAAAAATCGCGAAAGCGGATCTTGAGAATGGTTCTGTCACTCTCGATTTAGTCGTAGGCAACAAGTATAATAAGCTTGGAACCGTTGAGGTCAGCCTTGTTGACGGGCAGTTCGTTATCGATTGTGATGCTGAGGAGTACATTTCCGGCATCGTTGGCGCCCATTTCCTGTGGTTTGACGGGTACCTGCCTATACCTCATAACGGAAACCTGCATTCAAAATACAAACAAGAGGGTATCATTAAGGATGCTGATTACTACTTCCTGTATCTGCATGGCGACTTCAAGTTCTATGACTTCAACACTGTAGTTGGCTATGGAGACCCCTATGAAGTCGACAGAGAGACCGTCACTGATGAGTACACAGGAACCATTACATTCGTCATCGTTGACGGGGATGGCGTAGAAGTTTACAGCAAAACCGGGAAGCTCGAAGACTTTGATTTTGACTTCTTTGGCTTGATCTCTCTCGGAGACGAGTTCGAACCGGGCGTCTACAAAGCAACCCTCAGCGGCGACGGCTTTGATCCTGTGAGCGACACTCAGACGCTTGAAAAGAACGGCGAAATAGTATTCGACTTCGGCACGATAACCGTCACCTACCCGGACGAAGAAATCTAACCGTAGTTAATAGCTTGACGCACTAAGCTACTTGCTGTATACTGCAACAACGCGAACCGTAAGGGGGGAAGGGCGTCCGCCCTTCCCCCCAAGCATACTCCGCCTCGCGATCGCTGGTTTTATCACAGACTTGAGTACGCGAGGCAAAAGAGCATCAGGTGGATATGAAAGCAACTCAATCCATCCCTGCTCAATCACTAACAGAAAATGGTGGGTGCTAATGAAAAAAAGATTTCTAGCCATCTTCCTCTGTACCGTATTGCTGCTGGCGATACTGCCGTTAACCGGCGCAGCCGGCGCGGCGCAAGGCGGGACAGAAGCCGAAATGCTTGATGAGATAATCGTCAAGTTCTACGACAGGTCGGAGTTCCCCGGCAAGGAGAAGCAGTACGACGACGAGGTCGCCAAAGTTATTAAGGACGGCGTGTCTGTTGTCACAGATAATGTATACGTCATCAGAGCCGAGGACTTATCCAAGAATCCAAACGCGGTACTGAACCGCTACAAAAACAGCAAATTCATAGAGTACGTCGAGCCGAACTACATAATGATCGCCGACGAAGCGCCGAACGACCCGGGTTATAAAACCTACACGGCAGCCTTTACTGCGCTCAACGCGGTCGCGGGCTGGGATATCGCAAACAGCGGCGGCCCGATTGTAGCTGTAGTCGACTCCGGCGTCGCGCAGAACCCCGATCTGCCGAAGCTGCTGACAGGATACTCCGCAGTATCGGGCCTGTCGCCAAACAATGATAAGCTCGGCCATGGCACAGGCGTCGCAGGTACCATTGGCGCCTCCGGCAATAATGGCCTCGGCACCGTCGGTATAAACTGGAGCGCAAACATACTGCCGGTCAAGGTCGACGACGCGGGCGGCACCATGAGCACAGCTAATGTGGCTAAGGGCATCATGTGGGCTGCCGATAACGGCGCGAGGATAATCAACCTCAGCCTTGGGTCGGCCTCCGACAGCGTCACGATGAAGAACGCCATCGACTATGCTTACAACAAGGGCTGCGCCATATTTGCCGCCACAGGCAACGAAAGCGCGTCCACAATCTGCTATCCCGCACGCTATCCAAACGTCATGGCAGTCGGGTCGACAGGCAACGGTACGACGCGCCTTGCATCATCTAACTACGGCTCAGGTATGGGCGTCGTAGCACTAAGCAGCTACTACACGACTACTGCTGCAGGCGGATATGCGGCCATGTCTGGGACTTCATTCGCAACTCCGCAGGCGGCAGGCCTCGCCTCCCTCATTCTGGCGATCAACCCCAACCTGTCGAACGCCGAGGTATACTCATACATCCAGCAGGGCGCGAAACCGCTCGGCGGCGGGTATAACGAGCAGACCGGTTACGGCTTGATAGACATCGGCAAGACGCTCAAACTGGTCAGCGACAACGCCGGGCCGCCGAAGAAGGACACGACCCCACCTGTGCTGACATTGCGCGGCAGCGCGTCGATGGAACTCAAGCAGGGAACCGCCTTCGTCGAACCGGGCTTCACCGCTATTGACGATACCGACGGCGACATTACGAGCAAAGTGGCCGTAACAGGCACGGTAGACGTGAACGTACCCGGCGTATACAGGATCGAGTACAAAGTATCCGACGCCGCCGGCAACGCAAGCTCGGCTACGCGTGTCGTGGAAGTTACCGCTGTCGACACGACTCCGCCGGTGCTGACGCTGAAGGGCGAGCAGGCGATGCGCCTGTCCCAGGGCGACAAGTTCATCGAGCCCGGCTTCACGGCAATCGACAATGTCGACGGCGACATCACGTATAAAGTAGCCGTTACCGGGACTGTGAACACAGCCGCCCCGGGCGTGTATACGCTGAACTACAGCGTATCGGACCTTGCCGGCAATGCAAGCTCTGCCACGCGCACAGTAGAAGTCACAGCGGTCGAGGTAGTGCCGGAGCCGAAGCCTGAACTGCCGACATTCAGCGCTCCCGAAGGCGCGAAGTCGCTTCTGAGCACAGCTCCGACGGGCACGAGAAACGACTACAACGGTGCGGTGGGCTATGAGATCGAATGCCTCGCGGACATTACGATCACGCATCTGGGACGGCCTCTTAACGGCGCTATGAACTCGACGCACAGAGTATCGATTTGGAACACCCGCAGCAACCTCCTGGTTGCCTATGCGGATATCACGCCGGACTCCCCGCTTGACGCAGCAGGCTTCAAGGTCGCTGCTTTGGACGCTCCCGTCGTGCTCTGTAAGGGCGAGCTGTACAGGATCGTCAGCGCCGAGACAAACGGCGGCGACAGTTGGTACGATGTCAGGGACGCGCAGGTCATGGATCTGAGCGGCGATTTCCGCTTCACGACTTCGGTGTACTCATACGAAGGCGGCCAGAGCGTATATCCTTCCTTCACCTACGACCCGGATGGGGTCAGGGGGCATGTCGGCGCCACGTTCTATTACACGGTGAATGCAGAGGTCATAACCGAGCCTCCGCCTCCGCCGGCTCCGCAGTACGATACGCCTCCGGTGCTTACGCTGAGCGGTGCTGTAGAGACTTCGCTGTTCGTCGACGAGGTGTACGCCGAAGCGGGCTACACCGCTACCGACTGCCACGGCGTAAACCTGACGGGCGCGGTCAAGGTAACGAGCAATGTGAACTCCTGGACTCCGGGCGTATACACGATCCTCTACGAGGTCGAGGACGCTGGCGGGAACTCCGTCAAAGCCACGCGTACAGTCATCGTTGCGGAACGTGAGGAGCCCCCGCGACCGGCCAACGCCCCGCTCCTGACGATCATCGGTTCAGACCCGATCATCCTCCACCTCGACAGCGGCACTCCTTACACGGAGCAGGGCGCGACTGCCATCGACGAGATCGACGGGGATATTTCCGGCAGCGTGCAGATCACAGGCAGCGTGGACAGAAACAGAGCCGGGACGTATTCGCTCTCATACCAGGTCACAAACAGCGCAGGCCTGTCGGCGACAGCGACGCGCACGGTGCGCATACTGTCCCCGAGCGAGTCAAGGTCCCCGAGGCAAACTTACAACTTCAGTGGGCAAGGCAAGGCTGTTTCGACTGACACTCACAAGAACGTCGTTGCGGACGATGCAGGTTACATGGACTTCGGCGTAACCAGCCTCGACAAGAACATGACGATAGTTGTCGAGATCAAAGACCAGAACACGGGCGCCGTGGTGTTCAGCAACACGTACACGAGCGTGGGCGGCACTCAGTTCTGGGTCGACGAAGGGGTCTACAGCGTCAGCGTCACGATCTCTTCCGCGAACGGGAACAGCAAGTATGGTATAAAGGTCATCACGCCGGAAGTGATATACATGACATTTGCGGAGGAAGAAGTGCCGCTGGCCGCTCCCGAGTGGTTGAAGGAGCTGATAAGCGACGGGCTTACGCCTTTGGAGATTTGCATGAAGTATCAGCTTACTCCGGATTACCTGAACCCGTACTATCAGGATTTCATCGCGGTCGGTTGGACTGAGGACGACCTGGCCTGGTTTGGTCTCATGGATATTCTCGAAGAGGCTGTGCCTCTCGGTGAGCTCCCGCCAACAGGGCCCGCAGCTAATCTGCCGAGCATGTTCTTCCTCATTGGCACGACGCTGCTTGGGTATGGCCTCGTATCGCTCCCCGGCAGGAAGCGCAAGTACGAAGACGAGTAGCGGGCGGCTTCACGGCAGCATGGCGCTGCCCCGGTAGCTGCTTTGGTAGCAGCCCCGGTAGCAGCATAGCAACAGTATAGCTACAGCAAAAAATCGGGCGCGGCGGGAAAAAAATCCCGCCGCGTTTCAATTTTCCGGCCCATTGTCCGTTTTATCGTACACCCAGGGGCGTATTATGTGCACATGGCCGTCATTTAGCTTTACAGCATTGTTCTTATCAAGTATAATACACTTCATCATATTAGAATTAATTTCTACGTTACAGGCATACTCGATTTAGTAAAAAAGCTTGATTTTCCAGCGCATTTTTGCTAAAATACACGGGGGCGGGATTCGATCTCAACGCGCCCCCAGGCTGACCCGCAAGATAAGCGGCGATGCGCGAAAGGATAGATATTATGAACTCCGCGACCGACGTATGGAACAGGGTGCAGAGTATTCTGAGTACCGACCTCACACAAATTGCCATGGACACATGGTTCAAAGACTGCAGGGCCGTCGAAGTCTCAGACGGCCGATTATACCTGCACGCCCCCACGTCATATAAAAAAGAAACGATAGAAAGCCGCTTCGCCGGATCGATCAAAAGCGCGCTCTGCGAGATCTTTTCAGGCGAATTCGACGTCGTTATCCTGGATGACGAAGGTCTGGCCTGCCTGGCGGAAGCAGAGAAGGACCCTGAACTCAGCAGCATCGACGACTTCACATTCGAGCGCTTCGTCGTCGGCAACACGAACAAGTTCGCGCATGCCGCGGCGCGGGTCGTCGCAGAGGGGCAGCAGAAGAAGGACTTCAACCCCCTGTTCATCTACGGCGAGTCCGGGCTCGGCAAGACTCACCTGCTGCACGCGATCCGCCATTATGTAGAACGCAACTTCCCGCGTTTTCACATCATCTACGTCACATGCGAGGACTTCACCAACGAGCTGATCGGCGCGATCAGGTTCGACAGGAACGTGGAGTTCCGCGAGAAGTACCGCAATGCCGACCTCCTCCTCATCGATGATATCCAGTTCATCGCCAGGAGCATCTCCACGCAGGAGGAGGTTTTCAACACATTCAACACACTCTTCTCGCTCGGCAAGCAGATCGTGTTCACCTCCGACCGCCCGCCTCAGGAGATCCACACCCTTGAGGATAGGCTGAAGACCCGTTTCGAGTCGGGGATCATGGCGGATATCCAGCCGCCTGACGACGCGCTCCGCATTGCGATCATCAGGAACAAGGCCGAGCAACTGGGCGTTAGTCTGCCCGACGATGTGACTAACTACATCGCGGATAACCTGAGCTCAAACATCCGCCAGCTCGAAGGCGCAGTCAAAATGATTATCGCCTACAGGGACATCATGCAAGACGATATCACAGTCGAGTCCGTCAAAACGAGGCTCAAGGACTTCTTCAAAGGCCCGAGAGACCTTATGCTCACGATCGACGATATCGTCGAGGAGACGGCCAGGTTCTACTCTCTCACGCCGGATGACATCAAAGGGCAGAGCAGAGCCCGTGATACGACTCTCGCAAGGCAGGTTTCCATGTACCTCATCCGCAAGCTGACGAACTTCTCGCTAAAGGAGATCGGGCTCGTTTTCGAGGGGCGCGACCACTCGACCGTTCTTTCTTCAATCAACAGAATTGAGAAAAGAATACAGGAATCGGAGGATCTTTCCAGCAAGATCAAGGACATCATGGCGAATATCCAGGCAAAGTCGAAAGACATGGCCGCGAAGTGATAATTGAGCGATAGAAATGAAATGCAGCGCCTGAAGGTAGTAGGGACCTGAACAGACACATTCAAGTCTTCAAACTCAACATTTCAACGTTGATTAGCTGTGGATAAAATGTGGATAACTGCAATTGTTTAAAACCGGGGCTAAACATACCAGGTTTTCCACAATGAAAGCCGCTTGTAAAACCATTGAAGCGCAACGCTCCGCAAGGGTTTTCCACAAAAAATCCCCCTACTGCTACTTCTACTAAAATAATTATATTATATATATATATACTTCAGAAAAAGTTGTGCAACGTAGCTTATGAAAAAAATTACAGGAAAATCAAACACGAGCTGGGCGAAGTGGGTCGTGTTTGAAGAGGAG
Organism: Oscillospiraceae bacterium; assembly: GCA_009778485.1. Taxonomy (GTDB): domain Bacteria; phylum Bacillota; class Clostridia; order Oscillospirales; family Oscillospiraceae; genus WRMH01. The sequence goes on along the minus strand of WRJQ01000027.1, from coordinate 16,134 downwards.
GAGCAACGAAACGGAGCGTATGCCCGAACTTGTGAGGGCGGAGCGCAGTTGAGTTTGCGACGACGAGAAAGGGGATTTATTAGAATATGAAATTTACGTGCGAAAAACTTCAGTTGCTGATCGCCCTGCTCACAGCATCACGAGCTGCTGCGGCGAAAAGCCCGGTACCCCTTCTCGAAGGGTTGCTCTTGGAAGCTGAAGAGGGTAGCATAAGGATTTCCGGCTATGATTTAAAGACGGGGATAGTCACGACGGTTCCCGCTGAGGTTTCTGAGACAGGCGGCATTGTGCTCAACGCAAGGCTGTTTTGCGAAATAATCAGAAAAATGCCGGGTCAGAATGTAACCATCAGCGTAAGTTCGGGCTATGTCGCGAAAATAAGCAGCGAAATGAGCGTGTTCGAGATCCTTGGCTCGCCCTCTTCGGATTACCCGGAGCTGCCCTCAGTAGACGAGCAGGATTCGATCGAAATAGAAGCTCTGCTGCTCAAGAAAATGATCGCGCAGACGAATTTCGCAGTGAGCGACAATGAGTCGAGGCCGATACATACCGGAGCCCTTTTCGAGATCAGCGGCGGCGAGCTGACAATCGTCGCCGTGGACGGCTTCAGGCTGGCTCTGCGCAAGGAACCGATGGAGAACGCCGAGGAGCGCCGCAACCTGAGCTTCGTCGTGCCGGGGACGGCGCTGAGCGAGGTGGAGAAAGTTGTTTCAGATGGCGAAGGCAACGCCGCCGTCACGCTCGGCTCCAAGTACGTCATGTTCTCATACGGGGGTACGCTCATTATCTCCCGTAGGCTCGAGGGCGAGTTCCTCGACTACAAGAATTCCATACCACGCGACTATAAGCACAGCCTCATAGTAGATAAAAACGACCTCATCGAGGCTGTAGAGCGGGTGTCGCTCATTATCAGCGATAAACTGAAAAGCCCTGTCAGGTGCCTGTTCCGCGACGGCATTGCTGAGATCAACTCCGTATCGGCCCTCGGCAAGGCAAGCGACGAATGCGCTATCGAAGGCGACGGCGAGGAGCTTGAGATCGGTTTTAACGACAAATACCTTCTCGATGCCCTCAAAGCCGCGCCGGCAGATGACATTAGGCTGGAACTATCCACATCTATCGCGCCTTGCATCATCACACCTGTGGACGGCGCGGATAACTTCATGTACATGATACTCCCCGTCAGGCTCAAGGCATATGAAGGTTAAGCTGCGCGGCGTCAGCAAAGTCCGCATCAGGGGCGAGTACATCAAGCTTGACTCCCTTTTGAAACATGCGGGCTTTGTATCGACCGGCGGCGAGGCAAAGATCCTTATCCGGGGCGAAGAGGTTTATGTAGGCGGTCAGGTTTGCACGCAGCGCGGCAAGAAAATTACCCCCGGAGACGTCGTCAGGTGCGGGGATAGCGTGCTGATCGTGTCAAGCCGCGGTTGACGCCATGGTCGTAAACGAAATCCACCTCGAATGCTTCCGCAACTACAGCAGCGCTTCGGCGCGGTTTTCCGGCGGGGTCAATATCATCTCCGGCCGCAACGCGCAGGGGAAGACGAACCTTTTGGAAGCTGTCTACTACCTTGCTTCGGGGCGGTCTTTCCGCAGCGCGGCAGACAGGGACCTGCTTCGTGCCGGCAGCGGCAGCGCAGCCATCAGGGCGGAGATAGAATCGGGCGGACGAGCCCAGACTTTAGAAGTACGCCTGCACGACGGGCGCAGGCGCGAGCTGCTCGCCAACGGGGCAAAGCTCAAGAAATCCTCCGAGCTATCCGGCCGTTTGTCGGCGGTACTGTTCTGCCCGGACGATCTGGACATCGTCAAGGGCGGCGCTGCGGTGAGGCGCAAGATGATGGACCAGTGCCTTACGCAACTGCGTCCCGGGTACATGGCGGCGCTCTCCGAGTTCGGGAGACTGTACGAGCATAAGACGCGCATTTTAAGAGGATACAGGGAGAAGCCCTCCCTGCTGGACCTCCTGGATGATTTTGACCAGCGGCTCGCGGAGCAAAGCTCGCGGCTCATCTACTACAGGTCGGCATTCGCGCTCATACTCGCGCGCAAGGCGGCGGAGATCCACAGCGACTTTTCCGGCGGCGCCGAGCGTTTGGAGATAAGCTACAAAACAGTCGGCGGCATGGATGCGTCGGGTAAGAAGCCGGAGCAGCTCCTGCCCGCGCTGCTGGAGCACCAGAGGGCGCACCGCCAGGCGGAGCTGGGTTCGGGAGCCTGCCTGTCAGGGGCGCACAAAGATGATTTGGAGATAGAAATAAACGGCATGCCCGCAAGGAGGTTCGCTTCGCAGGGCCAGTCGCGGACTGCGGCCGTTTCGATAAAGCTTGCGGAGAGGAGCGTCCACAGCGACGACAGGGGCGAGAAGCCCGTGCTGCTGCTTGACGATGTTATGTCGGAGCTCGACCCCGCGCGGCAAAGTTTCATACTGGAGAGAATCACTGACGGCCAGGTACTCATCACGTGCTGCGACGGCGCTGCGGCGCCTGCGGCTGCGGGCGCTGCCTGGCTGCATGTCGAAGACGGCGCGTTCGCCGGCCGCGCGTAGAACAGCTTTCCCGGCACACCATGGGCGATATTGCCGTATTGACAATGCACAACTACAACCACGAGCGACGGTGCACAGTAGTCGTGCCTTAGACGGAGGAATTACATGTCAGAAGAATTATTCGGAAGCGTAACGGAAGAATACGACGCTTCGCAGATACAAGTCCTGGAAGGCCTGGAAGCAGTCCGCAAAAGGCCCGGGATGTACATCGGCTCGACCTCGGCGTCCGGGCTGCACCACCTTGTGTATGAGATCGTCGATAACGCGATTGACGAGACTCTCGCAGGGTTTTGCACCGATGTGACTGTCACGATCGGCGAGGGCAACACGATCACTGTCGTCGATAACGGGCGCGGCATCCCGATAGACACCCAGGAGCAGACAGGCAAAAGCGCTCTCGAAGTCGTCTTCACAGTGCTGCATGCCGGGGGCAAGTTCGGCGGCGGCGGCTACAAAGTCGCGGGCGGCCTGCACGGGGTCGGCGCTTCCGTCGTCAACGCCCTATCGGAGTGGCTGTGCGTGCGCGTGCATAAAAACGGGCAGGTCTACGAGATGAAGTTCGAGCGCGGCGACATCACGCAGGAGCTCACCGTAGTCGGGCAGACGGACAAAACAGGCACGCATGTCACATTCATGCCCGACAGCGAGGTTTTCGACGACTGCGACTTCAGCTACGAGACATTGCACACGCGTATGCGCGAGCAGGCATTCCTCAACGGCGGCCTGACGATTACGACGCGCGACGAGCGGCCGGGTCGCGAAGCTTCGGACACGATGTGCTACGAGGGCGGCATCCGCGAGTTCGTCAGCTACCTCAACCGCAACAAGACGCCGCTGCATGACAATGTCATCTACCTCTCCGGGGAGCGGGGCGACGCCATGGCGGAGGTCGCGATCCAGTACTGCAGCGACGTTTTCCAGGAGTTCCTCCTGAGCTTCGCAAACAACATCAACACTCCGGACGGCGGTATGCACGAGACGGGCTTCAAAGCCGCGCTTACGAGGGTGATGAACGATTACGGCAAGAAGACGAACATGCTCAAAGGCGAGGACAAACTCTCGGGCGAGGATTGCCGCGAGGGCGTCACCGCGATAATATCCGTCAGGCTGATGGAGGCGCAATTCGAGGGCCAGACGAAGTCGAAGCTCGGCAACAGCGAGATCAAGACTCTCGTCGACAACGTCGTATCCGAAAAGTTCGCCGTATTCCTGGAGGAAAACCCGCAGGTCGCAAGGGCGATACTCGACAAGGCTCTCATGGCGTCGCGCGCCAGGGAGGCCGCCAGGAAAGCCAGGGAGAACATCAGGCGCAAGAACGCGCTGGAAGGCATGTCCCTGCCGGGCAAGCTTTCCGACTGCAACGAGGCGGATCCGCGCCTCACGGAGATATATATCGTCGAGGGGGATTCCGCAGGCGGCAGCGCCAAGGGCGGCCGCGACAGCAGGTTCCAGGCGATCCTCCCATTGTGGGGCAAGATGCTCAACGTGGAAAAAGCGCGCGTCGACAAGGTCTACGGCAACGAGAAGCTCACGCCGGTAATCACCGCGCTCGGCGCGGGCATCGGAGAGGACTTCGACGAGGCGAAGCTGCGCTACCACAAGGTCATCATCATGGCCGACGCCGATGTGGACGGCAGCCATATAAGGACGCTGCTGCTGACGTTCTTCTTCCGCTTCATGCGCCCGCTCATAGAGGGCGGCTACGTCTACGCCGCGCAGCCCCCGCTGTTCAAGCTGACTCGCGGGAAGACTGTCAGGTACGTCCTGGACGAGGGCGAGCTGGATGCGATGCTGGCCGACATGCGCGGCGAGGATGGCAGGGGCAAGGTCGATATTTCCAGGAACAAGGGCCTCGGCGAGATGGACGCGCACGAGCTCTGGGATACCACGATGAACCCCGAGACGCGCGTGCTCAAGCGCATCAGGCTGACAGACGCAATCCAGGCTGACGAGGTTTTCACGGTGCTGATGGGGGAGAAGGTAGAGCCTCGCAAGGAATATATCGAAAAGAACGCGAAGTACGCGGTCGACCTGGACCTGTAGTTCGCTGTACGCATTTGATGTTGTGATGGAGATTCGTAAATGCCGGTAAAAAAAGAAAAAACGGGGGACATCAGCTACCCCGACCAAAAGATACTCATAGCCCCGCTCGAAGAAGAGATGGAAAAATCCTTCCTCACCTATGCCATGTCTGTCATCATCGACAGAGCGCTCCCTGACGTGCGCGACGGGCTCAAACCCATACATCGGCGCATACTCTACACGATGTACGAAAGCGGCCTGACGAACGACAAACCATTCCGCAAAGCAGCGGCGGCGGTCGGCGACATCATGGGCCGCTACCACCCGCACGGCGATGCATCGATCTACGACGCGCTGGTGCGCATGGCGCAGGATTTCTCGATGAGGTACATGCTCGTGTCCGGGCACGGGAACTTCGGCTCCGTCGACGGTGACGCGCCCGCAGCGATGCGCTACACGGAAGCGAGGCTGTCGAGGATCTCCGACGAGATGCTGCGCGATATAGAAAAAGAAACCGTCAACTGGGACGCGAACTACGACGATACGCGCAAACAGCCGAGGGTTCTGCCGAGCCGCTTCCCGAACCTGCTCGTTAACGGCTCGAGCGGCATCGCCGTCGGCATGACGACGAACATACCCCCGCACAACCTCACCGAAGTCATAAACGCCGTGATGTGCGTCATGAAGAACCCGGAAGCGGATCTCGACGACATCATGGAGCATATATCGGGCCCGGATTTCCCCACGGGGGGCATCATAATGGGCAGAGCCGGCATCCGCGCCGCATACGCGACGGGGCGGGGGCGCGTGCGCGTCAGGGCCCGGGCCGAGATGGAAGAATTCTCGCAGGGGCGCACGAGGATCATCGTCACGGAACTGCCGTATCAGGTCAACAGGGCCAAGCTGCTCGAGTCCATTGCAGAGAACGTGAAGAACAAGCGCATCGACGGCATATCGGCGATGCGGGACGAATCCGACAGGGACGGCATGCGCATCGTAATCGAGCTGCGGCGCGACGCCAACCCGCAAGTCGTGCTCAACCACCTCTACACGCAGACGCAGATGCAGACCACTTTCGCGATAGTAATGCTCGCGCTCGTGGACGACCAGTCCCAGCCGAGGATACTATCCCTGCACCAGATGCTCAGCGAATACATATCCTTCCAGCGGGAGATCCTCAAGCGGCGCACGGAGTATGACCTGAAGAAGGCGCGCGAGCGGGCGCATATCCTCGAAGGCCTGCGCATCGCCAGCGACAACATAGACGAAGTCATACGGATCATCCGGGCCAGTTACGACGACGCCAGGGAGCGCCTCATGGAGCGCTTCGGCCTGTCGGAGACTCAGGCTCAGGCGATTCTCGAAATGCGCCTCAGAAGCCTGCAGGGCCTCGAGCGCGATAAGATTGAGAAAGAGTACGCGGAGCTTCTGGAGAAGATAGAGGGCTACATCACCCTCCTCGGCGACGAGAGCTTGCTCGACGCCCTGCTTATCGAAGAGCTGACAGAGATCCGCGACAGGTTCGGCGACGACAGAAGGACGGAGATCGCCCATATCGAAGATGAAATCGACATAGAAGACCTCATAGACGAGGAAGAGTGCGTCTACACGCTGACGAACGCGGGGTACATCAAGCGCCAGCCCGCGAACACGTACAGGGCGCAAAGGCGCGGCGGGCGCGGAATCACCGCAATGACGACGCGCGAGGAGGACTATGTGGAGACGCTGTTCACCGCGTCGACGCACGACTACATCCTGTTCTTCACCAATTACGGCAGGGTCTACCGCAAGAAGGGCTACACGATACCGGAGGCCGGGAGGCATGCGCGCGGCACGAATATCGTCAACGTGCTGCCTATCACGCAGGGCGAGAAGGTATCCGCGATGATAAGAATTCGCGAGTTCAGCCAGGACGAGTTCTTCGTCATGGTGACCCGCAGCGGCACCGTCAAGCGCATGCGCAAGACGGAGCTTAAAAATGTGAAAAACGTCGGCATCCGGGCGATTACGCTCAGCGACGACGACGAGCTTATATCGGTCCGCGACACCGACGGCACGCAGAAGATCCTCATAGCAACGCATAACGGCATGGCTATATGCTTCGACGAGAACGACCTGCGGCCCATGGGCAGGACGGCGGCCGGCGTGCGCGGCATCAGGCTGCGAAAGGGCGACTACTGCGTCGGTGCGGCGCGCGCGAGGGAAGGCGGAGCGCTTCTGACAGTCACCGAGAACGGCTATGGCAAGCGGACGGAGATCGGCGAGTACCTGCGCGGCGACGAAGGCGAGACTCAAAGCCGGGGCGGCTACGGCAAGAAGAACTACAGCATCACCGACAAGACAGGCAACGTAGCCGGCGTCAAGGTCGTGGACGATAACGACGACGTGCTGATCATCTCGGACGACGGGACTATAATCCGCATGGCGGCAACGGATATAAGCACATACGGCAGAGCCACCCAGGGCGTACGCCTCATGCGCATCTCTGATGAGGCAAAGGTCATCTCAATTGCCCGCACCGACAAGGAGGAAGAGCTGGAAGAGGCGGATTCGGGCGTCTCTCCGGCGCATTGATGAAAAAAGTCACAATATATACCGACGGCGCTTGCAGCGGGAACCCCGGACCGGGCGGTTGGGGCGCAGTTTTGATGTACGAAGGCGCGAAGAAAGAGCTCTCGGGCGGCGAGCGCGCCACGACGAACAACCGCATGGAACTGACGTCGGCGATATCGGCACTGGAAGCCCTGCGCGAGCCATGCGAGGTCGAGCTTTACACCGACTCGCAGTATATCACGAACGCGATCAACAAGGGGTGGCTCGCCTCCTGGCAAAGGATGGGCTGGAAACGAAAGTCCGGGGAGATGAAGAACCCGGACTTGTGGCAAAAGCTCTCGGCGCTTATTGCAAAGCACGCCGTTACGTTCATCTGGGTAAAGGGCCACTCCGACAACGAGTACAACAACCGCTGCGACGAACTCGCGGTGGAGGCGAGAGAAGCGCACAGGATTTGAAAGGAATATATAGATAATGAGCGAGGGGAAAGCAAGAACGCCGATGGTATCAGAGCGCAACAGCGTAGTCTGGGTTGGCAGGAAAGGCAGGCCTGACAGCGCGCGCAGGTTCGTCCGCGAACACGCCCTGGCTTATCCGAAGCTGGGCGTCAGCGCGTCCAGGCGCTACTCAGGCCTGATCCTTGGCGCATTTTTCATTATTATGCTGTTCTCCGCCTCAGCCTTCGGATACTCGGATTTCACGACGGCGTTATGCAACGCCGCCATGGCTGTGCTTGCCGTTTTTGCCGCTGATTCCATTTTTACAGGGATCAGCATTGTCAGGTTCACCCGCAAGCAGTTGGAAAAAGGCGGAGAAACGATCGACCCCTGGAACGCCAGGATGATTAAGACGTGCAAAATCGCCATGGTCTATATCAAACCCGCTCTGACAGTAATATTTACCGCAGTAGTCTTCCTGGCTTACTACAACGACACGGTAAGGGTCATCGGGTTCAGGGGCTTCCCGCTGTTCTACTGGGCGCTAATGCTGCTGGCTGTCGTCGTGAACGTATACCCTGCCGAGAAAGCCTGCCCGTACATCTTCTTCGGAGCGGAGTCCGGCATGGTGTTCGGAGGCGCGCTGTTCCCGTATGAAGCGCTGCGCGGAATCAAGTTCGGCAGCAGCGGCGGCGAGTTCGAGCTCTTTCACGAGGGGAAGCTGGTCGCCAAGGGCGTAATGCTCGCTGACGACCGCTACCACCTGCAGGATATGCACAGTGAACTGAAATAGCGGTACCTGAACAGACACAAATAGCGCAGTTTTGTCGAAGGCTCCTAGCGCGAACCTGCTCCCAGTCTACTGTCCGTACGTCTGCTCCTTCAAAACCACGTCATGCGCGCCGCCTTCGACAATTGACGTCGCCGACACAAGCGTAAGCTTAGCCTTCTCCTGCAGCTCCGGGATGGATAAAGCCCCGCAGTTGCACATCGTCGAGCGCACCTTGCCGAGCGTCTGCCCGACATTGTCTTTCAGGCTGCCGGCGTAAGGCACATAAGAGTCGACGCCCTCCTCGAAAGACAGATCCTGCGCGCCGCCCTGGTCGTAACGCTGCCAGTTGCGCGCGCGCGAGGAACCCTCGCCCCAGTACTCCTTCATATAATTCCCGCCGACCCTGACGCGGTTCGTCGGGCTCTCGTCAAAGCGGGCAAAATAGCGCCCCAGCATCAGGAAATCCGCCCCCATAGCGAGGGCAAGCGTGCAGTGGTAGTCGTAGACTATCCCGCCGTCGGAGCAAATCGGAATGTAAACGCCGGTGCGCTCGAAGTACTCGTTTCGCGCCTCGCAAACCTCGATCAGAGCCGTCGCCTGGCCGCGCCCTATGCCCTTTTGCTCGCGCGTTATGCAGATTGAGCCGCCGCCGATGCCCACCTTCACGAAATCGGCGCCGCTGTCGGCGAGGAAACGGAAGCCTTCTCCGTCTACCACATTGCCCGCGCCGATCTTTATATCTTCGCCGTACTTGCCGCGCACCCAGGCGAGAGTACGCTTCTGCCACTCCGTGAACCCCTCCGACGAGTCGATGCAAAGCAGGTCCGCGCCGGCCTCGACGAGCGCCGGGATGCGCTCCTCATGGTCGCGGGTGTTCACGCCGGCTCCGACCACGTACTTCTTCTGTGCGTCGAGCAGCTCGAGCGGGTTTTGCTTATGCGAGTCGTAGTCCTTGCGGAAGACCATGTGCATCAGGCATCCGTTCCCGTCGACCACCGGCAGGCAGTTGAGCTTGTTGTCCCAGATGATATCATTCGCTTCGCTCAGCGTCGTCCCCGAAGGAGCGGTTACGAGCTTCTCCACGGGAGTCATGAAATCCTTCACCTGCTCGGTGCCGTCCATGCGGCTTATGCGATAGTCGCGGCTGGTCACGAGCCCCAGGAGCTTGCCGCCCGACTTGCCGTCCGACGTTACGGCGACTGTCGAGTGCCCTGACCTTTCCTTGAGAGCGAGTATGTCGTTCAGGGTCGCGTCCGGGGTCATGTTCGAGTCGCTGACGACGAAGCCGGCCTTGTGCGACTTCACCCTGGCGACCATCGCCGCCTGGTTCTCGATCGTCTGAGAGCAGAAGATGAAAGAAACTCCGCCTTCCTTTGCGAGCGCGACGGCCATTTTGTCGTCAGAAACCGCTTGCATGATGGCGGAGGTCAGGGGGATATTCGTCCGGAGTTGCGGCTCTTCGCCGCGTTTGTGCTTGACGAGCGGGGTAGAAAGGGTTACATTGTCCGGGGTGCAGTCCGCCCCGGTGAAACCGGGTATGAGCAGGTACTCGCTGAATGTGCGCGAGGGCTCGCCGTAAAAATAGGCCATATGAAGGTCGCTCCTTTCTCAGTCGTGTCGTTACGCGTCGTTAGGTTTGTTTGATTTGGAATATTAATCTGTAATACTAGCATAGGAGTTACGCAGATGTCAAGAAATATTTTCAGTAAAAGCACGAGCCGGGCCGCGCACAGCGTTTATACCGGGAAAAGGCATGCCCTGCGGGCCTCAGGAGCGTGGGCGCGGGTGGCGGCGGTACTGATAGTCTTCGCTGTCGTCGCAACTTCGCTGCCTGTGGGCGCGAGCGCGGCGGGGACGCAGCCTGCGGCGCCGGAATTAATCTCGAAAGGCGCGTGCGTGCTGGACTTCGAGACGGGCATCATGCTGTTCGGCTATGAGGAAGGGGCGCACCGGGTGCCCGCCAGCATGACTAAGCTCCTCACCGCCTACGTGATATATGACGCCGTGAAAGCAGGAGAAATAAAGCTCGCTGACGAAGCTGTTATCAGCAAGAAAGTCAGCGACTTCTCATATAACAGGGAGTACTCGAATGTGCAGCTCCCGGAGGGCTCGAAGGTCTCGATCGGAAAACTGCTGGACGTCGTGCTCATCATGTCCGCCTGCGCTGCCGCTACTGCGCTCGGGGAAGCCCTGTGCGGGAGCGAGGAAGAGTTCGTGGCTCGCATGAACAAAAAGGTCGCGCAGTTCGACACGCAGGCTTGCTTCTTCGACGCATACGGCGGATCGCCGGATAACATGATCTCGCCGCTCGGCATGGCGCGGCTCTCCCGGGGGATTATCCGCGACCACCCGGAGATCCTGAAAATCACATCTCAGACGAGCGTGACCTTCGGGGACCGCAAGTACAACTCGACGAACTCGCTCCTCGGGCAGTACGCAGGGATGGACGGCCTCAAGACAGGATTCACGAACCCTGCCGGCTGCTGTTTCGCGGGGACTGCCCAGCGGGATGGCCGAAGGATAATAGTAGTAGTGATGGGCGCGGCCACGGGATCGGGCCGCTTTGCAGACAGCAGGAAGCTCCTGGACTACGGCTTCGAAGTCGCGGCGGGCGCGGTCATAAAGTATCTGGAAGAGAACATGACGGCCTACGGAGCCGGCATTATATATGCGCTGCTGGCAAACGCCGGGATGCTCCCGGCCGTAAGGCTCTCAAGGGACGCGGACACAGGCGTGATAACTGCGACGTTCTATGAAAGAGACCGGAACTCCGGCGCGGCTTCCGGCGAAGCAGCGGCGTGAGCCGAATACTCCTACCAGATCGGATCGTACATCACGAACGTCGTGGACAACCCCTACCAGACTATGAGCGGAGGATGTACGATGCGGGTAATCGCACGTTCATTGCGATGGATCCAGTAAAGGGAAAAGTTGGAAAACCACAGTCGATCGCGAGCAATGAGGAAGGATGCGGAATGTACGAAATAGGTTTTGACAACGAGAAGTACTTGCAGATGCAGTCGGAGAAGATCCTTGAGCGCATAGGGATGTTCGAGAACAAGCTCTACCTCGAGTTCGGGGGGAAGCTCTTCGACGACTACCACGCTTCGCGCGTGCTGCCCGGGTTCATGCCGGACAGCAAGGTCAGGCTCCTGATGACGCTCGCCGATAAGGCAGAGATTGTGGTCGTCATCAACGCATCGGCGATAGATTCAAGCAAAGCAGCGGGCGACTCGGGCATAGCCTACGACGACGACGCGCTGAGGCTCATCGACGAATTCAGGGGCTGCGGGCTCTTCGTCGGCAGCGTCGTAATCAGCCAGTACCACGGGCAGCCTGCGGCGGACAGGTTCAAGGCGTACCTGGAGGGGCGCGGCGTCAAGGTGTACATCATGCACTACATACCCGAGTCGGAGTATCCCTCGAACCTGCAGCTCATACTCAGCGACAAGGGTTACGGGAACAACGACTATATCGAAACGGAGAGGCCGCTGGTCGTCGTCACCGCCCCGGGCCCGGGCAGCGGCAAAATGGCTGCCTGCCTATCGCAGTTGTACCATGAGAACCAGCGCGGCGTGAAAGCCGGTTACGCAAAGTTCGAGACTTTCCCGCTTTGGAACCGCCCTCTCAGGCACATGATAAACCTTGCCTACGAAGCCGCGACGGCGGACCTCAACGACGTAAACATGATCGACCCGTACCACCTGGAGGCGTACGGCATATCTTCCGTGAACTACAACAGGGATATAGAGGTGTTCCCGATACTAAACGCGATGTTCACCCGCATCTGGGGCGAAAGCCCGTACAGGTCGCCTACGGACATGGGCGTAAACATGGTTGGGTACTGCGTTTCGGACGAAGATATTTGCACGGAAGCTTCCAAGCAGGAGATCATACGCAGGTATTTTATCACGCAGCAGGACTACGCGAAGGGGAACGTGAACAAGTCGGCGGTTTCGAAGCTGGAGCTGCTAATGAACAACTCGGGCATAGAGCCGAAAGAAAGGCCGCCCGTGCTGCCGGCGCTGGAGAAAGCCGAGCTGACGGGCGGGCCTGCGGTCGCTATTGAGCTGCCGGACGGCACGATGATTACGGGCAAGACTTCGCCGCTGCTGGGCGCGTCGTCGGCCGCGCTGCTAAACGCGCTAAAGACTCTGGCGGGCATCGACGACAGGGTGCCGCTGATTTCCCCTGTCGTTATTGAGCCGATACAGAAGCTGAAGGTTGGCTACCTGGGCAACGAGAACCCGAGGCTGCATACGGACGAGGTGCTTATCGCGCTGTCCATCTGCGCGGCGACGAACCCCACTGCCGAGCTCGTGCTCGAGCAGCTCCCGATGCTCAAATACTCGGAGGTGCACTCGAGCGTGATTCTGTCGCAGGTGGATATAACGGTGCTCCGCCAGCTTGGCGTCAGCGTCACCTGCGAGCCTGTCTACCAGAACAAGCGGCTCTACCACGGCGAGTGAAGCTGTATGTTCTAAATCTTCAGCTTGTTGTCGTATATCTGCTGTGAAAGTCATTGCTTCAGATCCTCTTTGATTCCTCTGCTCAAAATCATACACCCCAAAGGGCTCGCGCCTTTCTGCCCTCACTCGTTCTTGCTGCTGAGCAGCAGGAGAGGTTCCTTGCGGACGTTTGCCCGCACAAAGGCAGCGGAGATGGACGCAGCGACGACAAGCAGCAGCAAGGCGGTGCCGACTGAAACGACTGTCGGGTCTATCTCGACATCAACCTCGAAATCTTCCTGGTCGCGAGGCCCGACCGTGAAAGTCAAGTTGTAGTACTCTTCCCCCGCAATGAGCTCCGAGACGCGCCCCTCGACGAAAACCGACGCTGTGCAGCCTATCGCGACAGCGAGTGTGGCCGCGAGCAGGAACCCGGAGAGCAGCGAGACCACGCACTGGCTCTTCGCGCCCCGTCTTGAGCCAGTTCTCCATGAAAGAGTCTATGGAGCCGTTCGGAATTTCAAAAGTCGTCGTGTTATGCTTCATCGGTCCGAACTCTATGATGTTGTCCGCGTCGCTCTCTCGTACGCTGGTGGCGGGGACAACGACCGTGTTCGCTCCCAAGGCTTCAGAGTTCTCGCGGGTGTGGTCGCCGGAGTAGACGCCCTTGACGACGTACTCGTGGTCGGAGAACACGCCGTAAGGTTCGCCTACGGCGTTAAGCGGCGGTCCCATGTACCACCTGAAGATGCCCGCCACCGAAATGTGAGTTCCACTTATATCGCGAAACATCTCGCCTGGGGCATACCGATAGTCTGCATAGTACAGCGGCAAACGGAGCATGTCGCCAACCCCGATGCCGTTCATGCTTGCGAAGTTCTCCGAAATAAGGCAGACCCTGTCACCGTTCTCGTACTCCTCAGCAGTAATGTCCTCACCTTCTACCACTAAAGCGGTTCCGTTGTAAAAGGGTATCAGCAGGTGCGTCGCTGCAGTAGGGAGTACCGGGATTGTGTAAGCCGCGTTGTTCATGTTCGCGGCATATTCGATCCAAAGCCTTATTTCGTCCGTTTCATCTGCGCCCATTTCAAGTATAGACCACTCCATGCCAGCGCCGTCAACCATCGTTCCATCGGGGGTGCACTGCGTTGAAAAAACAAATGTCACCGGGCAAAACTCATCCCTACTCGCAGGACCATGAAGTCCCTTAGCCATCAAAACCATCAGATATGTCTTGTCGGCGTACATCGGCTTTGGGTCGTCGTTGTAGTGATCGCAAAAATTGACGATATCTCCTGGTTGCAACTCATTGTATTGATTGTACAGCAGTTCAGTACATAGAACCCTTTCTATCCATACTTCGACAGGCCCCGAGGGCAAACAGTCCTTTAGAGGTGCGACTTCAACTACAAAGTTGCTCATATAGCTCTGGTTAGTCTCTCCAGGACCAAGGTACAGCTATAGGTCCGGTCGCCATGCGCCGTAATATGGGCGTTTCTCCGGTTCGAAAACATACTCCGCCCCCTCGAAGTCCAAAACCGCCACCGGTACCGGTGCAGCATAGCGCGCGATTCTTCTGCGCGTGTAGTCTTTTGATAGCGCGTCCCATGTCTCGTCTATCTCTATGCGCGTGGGGAGCTGCCTGACAGTCCCGACTGTGACAAATACATCCTCGTACGCTTTTATAACTGCCTGGTTACGTATCCAAATAATTGCCCCGCAGGACACGAAGAAGGCGGCTGTCGTAAAAAGTACCAGGAACACGATCGACGTGAGCGGCGTTCGACAGAACTGCTTCAAGCTTATGGCAAAGGTCATGGCGTGCATCTCTCCTTCCGTACTACTCCGCTTGCGTAAGGGCAAGCATCACGTTGGTGCGACCGAGTCGCAGCAGTGCTATGATGCTTCCTACAGAGAAGCAACCCGCGAATAGCATGAAGACCAAAACTCCGACTCCGAGCGCACCGATGCCGGAAAGTATTGAAATGGAAGCGCCAAAGAAGCTGCCGACGAGTGTGAGCGCTGCTATTTCCACAAAATACATGAAAAAGCATTCAGGTCTCCCGAGTCCAAGCAGGCGGTATACTGCATATTCCTCGCGCCTCGATTGGATTGCCAGATAAGCGACTAAGCACCCGATAACCGCCAGTGCCACAACAACAAGGGGAAGGAATCCCCTTAGCAGCGAAAGAGACTCGCGCAGCCTGGTCGCGGCACTGATGAAGCTTGCGTCCTCAACCCTCAACGATGTCCCACGATTTGCTCTTATTCTTATGCTGTCTGACGTAGATGACTCTTCTAACTTCATCGCTATCATTTCGTCCTTGAACTCGTTCAGCCGATGCGTGTCATTGACGTAGAATGATGCAGACGAAGCCGTGAAATTAGTTTTGGAGTTCTTGAGAACTGTTCTCGCTGTTTCGAACGGTATAACGACTGTGGAGAGACCGTGTGGAACAGTACCTTTGTCTGTTGCGCGTGCTTGAAACCCTATTAAGTCCGTGATGCCAATTACACGCAGCATAATCGGCGGTTCCACGAACTCGTCGCCGATAAGGCCTGCTTCATTGAACACGAACTTCGTCGGCAGTACATACTCTATGTTGTCGCCAAGAGAGTACCCACTATGAAGTGAAGCGGTTCTGTCCAAAACGCAGACATTCTCATCTCCGAAAAAAACTTCCGGTCCGTACCCCGGAAGCCATGCGATATCGTCCGTTTCCAGTCCTTCAAGTGCTTCCGTCGAGCTTATTCCTGTAGCAAAATAGTAGGGCAGTATCTCTGCAAGCTCTTTGTTGCTAAAGCTTGATATATCTAACGATTTGTCCGCAAAGCTCACGGATAACATCACGGTCAGCTTCAAGTCTCGTACGAAATGCGACGCGAGAAGTCCGTCGACCGTTGCCGCATCGATCTGCAGCATATCAAAGCGCTGACCATTCAAGCTTCCGACGCGTGCGAACACGGGCATAGCGTCAGGGAGATTGTCGAGCTGCTGCTGCGTCCTGTCGATGCTTGCGACATAAACCTGCAGCGTCAGCGTGGCGACAACGCAGACAATGAAGTAGGGTCTGCTGAAAAACCAAAAAAGCATTGAAAACACTAGACTTTAAGCACATCATGTGGTATACTAAACCCATTAAAACCAGCAAAATATAGTGGTTTTGGGGTGGATGACGGATGTATCGCAAGCGTAATCGGGCGCAAATGACCGTAGAGGATTTCGTGCCGCCGTTTGGCGGGAAGCTGGATGCAGAGAACAGATGGGTAAAGATGGCTCAAATAGTACCTTGGGATATGGTGGAAGATATCTACGCCAGCTCGTTCAAAGGCGATGGGAGGCTTGATGGG
>WRJQ01000026.1 GCA_009778485.1 Oscillospiraceae bacterium | reverse complement strand
CTTCGATTCGATACATATGGAAATTATGCGGAGCGCGCGAGTATGCGCATGGATGCGCATTCGAGCGAAAGAAATGAAATGAAGCGCCTGGAGGTAGTGGGTACCAGAACAGACACTAGAAAATGAGGTGTTATTTATGTTAGTTGGATATCAGGAAGGGACCGGAATAGGCTGCGCCGACTCAACGCTGGAGAAAGACTTGCTCCTGTGCGAAGAAGCGGGATTCGACATTATCGAAATACGCTATGACGCACTGGCGCGCTACCTTGTGACGCACCCGCTTGGGGAGCTGAAAGCATTCTTTGCCGGAAGCAGGATCAAGCCGCGCTGCATAGGCGGGCACTTCATCCTCCCGGACGACCTGGCCGGCCGGGACAGAGCCGGCAAAGAACGCGACTCATCGCTGATCACGAGGTTCATCGCAGCCTGCCATATAGCGGAGCAGATAGGCGACCGCTCGTTCCTCGTAGTCAACCACATACTGCAGGAAAGATCGCCCGAGGGCATGATGCTGGACGTCCTGGACAGGGACTACCCATACCCAAGGGAGCAGGTTACTGAGTTTTCCTCGAGGATACTGAAGAAACTCTGCGCAGTCGCGGCGGACTACGGCATATCGATTGCCTGGGAACCGGTCTGCGGCAGGGGCAGCTCCGTCAGGACGATGGATCACGCGATGGAGATAGTCGAGGCGACGGGCTGCAGCAACGTCGGGCTGTGCCTGGACAGCTTCAATCAGTATATCAACGGCAAAAATAACGATTTTTCGATCTATAAAGACATACCGCCGGAGAAAATCATAACAGTCCATATCAACAACTGCGACGACGAACCGCTTGGAGTCCTGTCACCTCAGCACCGCAGGTTTGCGGACTCCGGCGCGATAGACCTCGATAACTTCCTGAGCAACCTCGGCGAGATAGGCTACGAAGGGCCGGTATCTGTTGAGACCCTGCGGCCCGAATACTACTCATGGCCAATCGAAAAAGTGATAAAAGAAGCCTACCGCACAACGAGCGAGATCGTGCGCAGGCACTCGTGACCGGGGAGATTATACAAATGGGTACGAATACGGACTTCACCGGAAAAGTTGCGCTTATTACGGGCGCGGCCAGCGGCATAGGAAAGACAGCCGCAGCCCTCTTCGCGCAGCGCGGCGCCTGCGTAGCCGCAGTCGACGTCGCAGACGCCTCCGCGACCGTCGAGGAGATCAAAGCAGCGGGAGGCGAAGCCTGCGCGTATATGTGCGACGTCACCGACGAAGCGGCGGTGCGGACAGTGATAGGGGAGGTCGTCGCTGCGTTCGGAAAGCTGGATATTGCCTTCAACTGCGCCGGCATCGGCCCCGACGGCGTCAGGATACCATACAGCCGGCTGGTTGATACTGCGGCGGATGACTGGAACGCTATCGTCGCGGTAAACCTTACGGGGACGTTCTACTGCCTGAAGCACGAGCTCATTCAAATGCAAAAACAGGGTTTCGGCTGCATTGTGAACACGTCGAGCACGGGCGGCGATCGCTTCGCGCCTGGGTTCCATGCCTACGGACCGACAAAGGCAGGCGTCGTCGCCCTGACGGAAATGGCAGCGAACGAGCACGCGAAATCGGGCATTCGCGTAAACTGCGTCAGCCCGGGCCCGACATTCGGCACGCAAATGATGGACAACACCCTGGCCTCAGACGCGGGCATGGAGCAAGCCGTCAAGGAGCGCATAATCCCAATGGGGAAGTTCGGGCTGATGGAGGATGTCGCGGAGGCTGTCATGTGGCTCGCTTCCGACGCCGCGTGGCACACGACCGGGCAGACTCTGTTCGTAGACGGCGGCATGCACGTCAAGCCGTGAGGGCCGCGTGAAGGTACCTGAACATACACGCATAAAGTAAGTCTTGCAATAATATAAAGTTTTGCAGTATAATAGGCAAAGCAATAGGCAAAGCAATAGGCAAAACAATCATAGAAAGAAAGGGTATCACTGCAATGAAAAAGATTATCGCACTGCTAATCGCAATCATGATGCTTGCCACGCTGGCAGCATGCACCAAGGACGAAGGCCCGGCGTCGCCGTCGACAAGCGCCTCGGCCTCGACCTCGCCATCCGCCTCGGACGCGCCGAGCGCATCGGCATCGACTCCCGCGTCAACGGAATCCTCGACTCAAGCAAGCGCGAGCCCCGAAGGCAGCGCCCCTGCCGGCCCGACCGACCCATCGGTTAACGCTAACTCGATAGGCTTCTTCTTCGACGACGTCGACCCGCATTCAAGGCGCACATACGACATAGTCTGGGCCTACATGAGGCCGATGGCGCTGTTCCTGAACATCCACGACGCCATGGTCGAACTCGAAGACGTGCTGAACTTCAAGCTCACGGGCTATTGCGCCAACAGCGACATTGACGCCATGCTCCAGAACATCGAGATTTTCGCGGACCAGGGCGTGGATGGCTACATAATCGTCATTGACGCGACGGCCAATATGAGGATCAAGGAAGTCCTCGACGAGACAGGCCTGCCGTATATCGGCATACTCAACTCCGTGCGCGACTCGAACGGCAGCGAGATAGTGCCGCTCATCGGCATGGAAGGCTTTACGATCGGGCATATGATGACCCAGTGGCTCTACGACAACTACAAAAAGTACTGGGGCGACATTGACACATCGAAGATCGGCATGCTCAACTATACATTCTCGCCGAACATCGACTTCCATGAGCGCCACCTTGGCAACATCGAGAAGTTCAACGAGCTGCTCCCGGGGAACGGCGATCTCATCTTCCCGGCGGACGGCGTGTCCGGCGCCCTTGACGAGCAGACGGGTTACGACTTGGCTTCGGCGATTTTCGCCGGGCATCCTGAGGTCGAGTACTGGTTCGTCCCGAGTTGCCTCGAGCTTTACGCTTTCGCCGCGTCCCGCGCTGCCGAGACTCTCAACATGGAGGATCGCGTCCTAATCACGACTGCGAACAGCGACGTGCTTTCCGCCCAGTGGGACAACGGGTACGACGGCTGCTTCGTATCGTGCATCGCGACGCACGCCCTGCAATATGCCGCGCCGGCGCTCAGCGGGCTGGTATCCCTCATAAACGGGACTTCGACATTCGACACCCTCTGGTCTACGATCCGCAACCCCAGAGACCTTTACACGTACTTCGAAATGGACGTCGAGATTCTGACTATCGACACGTACAAGGCTTTCTTTGACAGAGTGAGGGCAGAGTCGGGCCTGTAATATTTTTCAAGTACATCAAGTACAATTATGGCGGCCGGTGCACTCTCCCGGCCGCCATCAAACAATCATCAAAAGGGGGTGGTGCGCTTGGGCGCAGCCGAAAGAGTAAAAAACTTCCTGAAATCCAAGACCTTCACACTGCTTTGCATACTGGTTGCGATAATGGCCTTCTTCTGGTACTTTTCCGCAAACCATTCATTCTTGAGCGTCAGGAACATCACGAGCATACTCTACTCCATGGTACTGTTCATCCTGTTTTCCATTGGAGTCTCCCTGCTTGTCATCTTCGGCGAATTCGACCTCTCGCCGGGTTACGTGGGGACGGCAGCCGGCGCGACTCTCGCTACTATCCTGTCAGGGACGGGCATCCCCTGGTTTTTAGTTATGCTGATATGCCTGCTGCTCGGGATAGTGTTTGGCCTGATAAACGCTGTGCTTGTCAATAAATTCAGGGTGCAAAGCTTCATTGCGACTCTCGCGGTGGGCTCGTTCCTTGCCAAAGGCTTTTCGTACATCATTTCCGGAGGGAGAGCCATAGCTATCGACCATCCGGTCATCGACTGGCTGGCGTCATATAAACTATGGGACGTCGTGCCTGTCACCGTAATAATTTCGGTTGCGCTGATATTGGTCTACGGAATCGTGCTGGCAAAGACGCAGTTCGGGCGCAGCATCTACCTTTGCGGCGGGAACAAGGAAGCGGCGAGGCTGGCCGGGCTCGATCCAAAGAAACTCTCCTACCTGCTGTTCGCTAACAGCGGCATGCTTGGGGCTATGGCAGGGGTCCTGTTCGCGTCGAGGCTGAAGTCCGGGAACCTTGACGGCACGAACAGCTACTCTTTCCCGGCTGTGACCGCTGTTATTTTCGGGGGCATTTCCTTCGGGGGAGGCAGCGGGAACATGGTCGGCTGCTTCCTGGGGCTGCTGATAATTAACGCGTTCAATAACGGGCTTACGATTATGCGTGTATCGCCGAACTGGACCGGAGTCGCCTCCGGCGCGCTCCTGATACTCGCGCTCACGCTGGATTATCTTTCAAATCGGAGGGTAAGGAGGCAAATCGGTGGAAAAACTTCTTGAGTTTAAGAACATCAGCAAAGCCTTCCCCGGGGTTCAGGCGCTGGATAATGTCAGTTTCAGCGCGCGGGGGGGAGCTGTCAGCGCGCTGCTCGGCGAAAACGGCGCGGGGAAGAGCACCCTTCTGAAAATCCTCAGCGGCGATATCCAGCCGGACGCGGGCAGCGTGTGCATCGACGGCGAAGACAGGCGTTTCGCATCCCCGTATCAGTCGATAAAGGCGAGCGTCAGCGTCATATATCAGGAAAGGCAGCTCCTGGGCGCAATGAATGTCATGGAGAATGTCTTTTTGGACGACCTGCATGAGAAGTTCGGCATAGTGAACAGGTCTGAACTGAAAAGGAAGACTCAGGAGATTATAGATATTTTCGAGCTGCCCGTAAAACCGACGGATATTGTCGGCAGGCTGTCGGTCGCGCATCAGCAGATGATAGAAATTATGAAGGCTTACCGAAGAGGCTCCGATATCATCGCGTTTGACGAACCTACGGCGCCGCTTACCGACAAGGAAATTGCCATATTGTTCAAGCTGATCCGCGAGCTCAAGGAGCGCGGGAAAATAATCCTGTACGTCTCGCACCGCATGGCCGAGATATTCCAGATAACGGATGATATTATCGTGCTCAAAGACGGGCAGCTTGTCACTACCCTGAGAACGAGCGGGACTAACGAGCGGGAGCTCGTGAAAGCTATGGTCGGGCGCGATATAGGGGATACATACTCGAACCTGAAGCGCAACGAGATTATGGGCGACGTGCTGCTGGAAGTCAAGAACCTCGAGACGGACTATGTGCACGACGTGAGCTTTGAACTCAGGCGCGGCGAGGTTCTGGGTTTCGCCGGGCTTGTGGGCGCCGGCAGGACAGAAGTCATGCGCGCCGTGTTCGGCGCCGACCCGATAATATCCGGGGAGATCAAGCTCGAAGGCAAGCCCGTAAGATTCAAAAAACCGAAAGACGCGATAGGGAGCGGCATTGCCCTGTGCCCGGAAGACCGCAAGGACCAGGGCCTCATTCTCGGCAGATCCATACGCGACAATGTCAGCATCCCTGTGCTGTCAAAGCTCAAGAGGGGCTTGTTCATGTCCTACAGGGCGGAAGAGGCTCTTGCGGCGGAAGCGGTGCGCAAGTACTCGATCCGGACCCCGTCGACGGATAAACGCACTGTCGAACTCTCGGGCGGGAACCAGCAAAAGACGATACTGGGCCGATGGACTTCCGACAAGATGGTCACGAAGGTGCTGATACTTGACGAGCCGACAAAAGGGATCGACGTCGGCACCAAGGCGGAGGTCTACCAGATGATCCACGACTTCGCGGCTACGGGCATAGGGGTGATTTTCATCTCTTCCGAGCTGCCTGAGGTGCTCAACGTCAGCGACAACATCATTGTAATGCAAAACGGCCGGGTGACCGGCCGGGTGTCAAGGCAGGAAGCGACGGAGGAACTCGTTGTGGCAATGTCTATGTTGGAATAAGAGGATTTGTTCAATGACTGATAATGACAAAAGCGGCTCCGTAATAAAAAAAATCACGGGCGCGAAAGAATTCACGCTTGTCGTGATTTGGGCTGTGCTTGTGCTCGTCCTTTGGCTGCTAAACCGCAACTTCCTCTCTCCCGGCAATATCAGGAGTATTTTCAACTCGGCTTTCGTGATCGGAATACTCGCGGTAGGCCTGTCGTGCCTTCTGATCGGCGGGAAAATCGACCTTTCATCCGGCAACACAGGCATGCTCGCGGGAGTCCTTATCTCAATACTGCTGCGCGACGGCGTCCATTGGGTACCGGCGATCTTGATAACGCTCGCGTTCGGAGCCGTAACAGGCGCGGTCAACGCGTTTTTCGTAAACGGCCTAAAATTCGCGCCGTTTATTTCAACATTGGCCGTCAGCTCAATATATGGAGGGGTCGCGCTCGTAATTACGAATTCCGCGAACATTCCGGTAAGCAGCCAGGATCACGATTGGTTCCTGGCGCTCGGTACTAAGAGTTTCGGCGTCCTGCCGGTGCCATTCCTGATCGCGCTGGTCCTGCTCGCGGTTTACGGCGGCGTCCTGTGGGGCACCGGCTTTGGCAGAAGGGTCTACATGACGGGCGGCAACGCGAACGCGGCCAGGCTCGCCGGAATCAATCCCGTAAAGATTACGTCGATACTTTTTGTGAACAACAGCGTCATTGCTTCGGTCGCCGGTATACTGTTCGCCGCGTTCATGAAAATGGGTTCGCCAATCGCCATAAGCGGTTCTGATCTTGACGGCATCACGGCAGCGATATTAGGCGGCGTCGCTTTCACAGGCGGCTCGGGCAATATGTTCGGCGTCTTTATCGGGCTAATGATGCTCACAAGCTTCCAGAACGGGCTGCTCATGGCCGGGCTGGACTCATATTATCAAGTCGTCGCAAAAGGACTTCTGCTTATTGGCGCGCTCATTCTGGACTATTACAGGGAGAATGCGAGGTTGAGGGCTCTCAAGGCAGGGAAGTGAACTTAATGTGACGTAGCCCGTTTTATTGCGTGCTCGAGCGCGTTGCCGTAGCGATCAAGGTCGTGCGACGCCAGAATGCCCTTGAGATGTTCGAGCGGCCTGTCATCCTCGGTGAGCCAGTCGCGGGAAATGAGAATCTTCTCCTCGACGCGGTACTGTATCGCGCGCAGGCTTAAGTCGTCCGCGTGCTTGTCGAGGCGAGGCACGGAGTCCCTCTTAATCGTAAGGGTCGTAATCAGAATCTTACCGTAGAAATACGTATCGGAGTCCTGCCCCAGTTCGCCCAGATACTGCCTCTTATATGAGTATTGCAGCCAAATTACGGCAGCGCTCCCCGGGACGAGCATCCAGTCCTCGCCGCGGTCGCTCACGAAGATGCGCGCATTGTACTCATCGGCAAGCTCGTCGCCGTTGACTTTGCAAAACTGGTGCGAAAAGCCTTTCGCGAACGAACTGCCTTCTGATGTAACACAGCCTGTGTTGCGAAGGAGCAGGAGCGGTTCGCCGGAGAGGCCTTTTTTCTCTTGCGCACTTAATGGGAGTATCCAGCCCTCCTGGAAGCTGGCGAGCATTTTTCCCTCCGGCGTGGTGTGAGACCTGTACCATTGGTGCTTTGTCAGCATATCTGATTCGCTCGCTGTGACCGGTATCGTCAGGAACGGCGGGTTGTACTGATCAAACATACGATCATCTCCTTAATACATACTTTACATGCCGAGCGAGTAGCCGCCGTCGGCCGTCAGGACAACGCCTGTCATGATGTCTGAAGCGTCGCTGGCGAGGTAAACCGCAAGAGCGCCGATTTCGACAGCTTCGCCGAAGCGCCCGACAGGGATTTTGTCAATCAGCATCTGCTGCGCCTCTTGGGGCATATTATCCGACATATTTGAATGCGTGTAGCCGGGGGCAATAGCGTTGACACGGATTCCGTACTTGGCCCAGTCGTTGCCAAGGCACTTCGTAAGCCTGTTGAGCGCGGCTTTTGCGCAACTGTACGGAGTGAGGGGGAAGGGCTTGTTTACGATGTTGCCTGCGTTCGACGTGATGTTTATGACCCTGCCTCCGTTGCCGGCGTCGCGCATATGCTTGCCGACCAGGTAACACATGCGGACCGCGCCGTGCAGGTCCAGGTCGAATGCGCCGAACCACATGCTAAGATCATCGTCCATGTCGAGCAGGTCGCCGCCGAAGCCGGCGCCGGCGTTATTCACGAGGATGTTGATCGCCCCGAAATCGCCGATAACGCCTTCCACAGCGGCCTTGCAGCTATCGAAGTTGGTGATGTCGCAATGGTAGTGCTTGAATCTTCCCGCGTACTTGCCGCTAAAGTCAGCGACGACTCCTGCCGCGCTGTCGCCGTCCCTGCACAGTATGGCGACATTCGCGCCGTGGTGCGCGAGCGCTGTGCTGATCCCGAGGCCGATGCCTCTGTTGCCTCCTGTCACGATCGCTGTTTTCCCTGCGAGTGAAAAAGCGTTTTCCATAGATGTTATGTGCATATATTTGCTCCTCTCATGTAGAGTTTGTTCAGTCGCCGGTTGGGAAACTTGGGGCCGCTGCCCTGATTTTCTTGAGGTTTGCGAACCGGGGGAGGCCGTTCTCGACGGTGCGGGTGTTCTCGCCCCGGACCAATGGCAAGGCATAGTCGATGAAAGCCTGTTCCACATAGTCGCCCGCTTCGTTGATCCATTCGCGTGGAACTTTCTTTTCCTTGTTGGCGCAGACGTCCAGCGGGAGCATCATGATTTCGCATTTATACCCTGCGGCGCCGGCCGCGCGCTCGAAGGCTACCATCTTGCCGGATTCGCCGGATAAAGCGTACTCAACGGCTGATTTGCCCGCCAGGAACGCTTCGTCTATATCCGTCTGGGAAGCGAGGTGCGCCCCACAGCGCTGCAGGAGGCTGAGCTCGATCCCGCGCACTTTTGCTCCGGTAGCCTGCTTTACGGTGTTGGACAGCCTAGCGGCCAGGCCGCCGAGCTGCTCATGGCCAAAGCCGTCCGTCGCCGAAGCCTTCGCCTCGGAAATAAAACAGCCGTCAGAGTCGCGGATACCTTCCGATACCGCGACAAGGCAACTGTTTTTTTCTTTATATATCCGCTCCGCTTTCTTGAGGAACGCTTCGGTATCGAATGGTATCTCCGGCATGTAGATGAGGTCGGGCGGCGAACCCGCAAAGCCTGCAAGGGCTGAGGCTCCTGTGAGCCAGCCCGAGTGCCGGCCCATGATCTCGACAATGACGATTATCCCGGTGTCATAAACGACGGCGTCCCTGTTGACCTCTGCCACAGAAGTCGCTATATACTTCGCTGCGCTGCCATAGCCCGGGCAGTGATCCGTCCCCAGCAGGTCGTTGTCGATTGTCTTGGGCACTCCGATAACCCTGCAGTCGTAGTTGTTCTTTTGGAGGAAGCCTTCGACTTTGAGGCAGGTGTCCATGGAGTCGTTCCCGCCGTTGTAGAAGAAGTAGCGTATATCGTACTTTTTGAAAATCTCGAGTATCCTCGCGAGGTCTTTCTCTTCCTTTATTTTGTACCTGCAGGAGCCTAGCGCGGATGATGGAGTGTTCATAAGCAGCTTGAGCTCGGCGGGGTCTTCCTCGCCAAGGTCGTAAAGCGTATCATGGAGCGTCCCGGTAATACCATGGGCCGCTCCGTAGACTTTCGTTATTTCGGGCGCTTCGAGCGCGGTTTTAATGACGCCGTAAGCGCTTGCGTTGATTACGGAGGTAGGCCCTCCGGATTGGGCGAATAAGCAGGCGCCTTTTAGTTTGTTCGACATAATTTAATATCCTTTGTGTCTGTTCATGTACCCGCTGCCTTCAGGGGGCGCTTGGATGTCGGCGGGAGTTTTGTCCAAGGTTCCTACATGATAATATCACAGCAAAATGACAAAATCAAACAGCAATTACAATTTATTTGGTTTTCTTTGTGGATATTTCCGCCAATGTGTTGTATATTGTGTAGAGGGGCGGAGAGCAGCCTTGGAGTCTCGCCCTGAATTCTCAAAAGTATTTCGAGGGAGGTCACGTAATATGCTGGTAAACGCGCGTGATATGCTGCTGAAGGCCAGGGATGGCCGTTATGCGGTGGCACAGATCAATATCAACAACCTTGAGTGGACAAAGGCGGTGCTGCAGACCGCTGAAGAGTTGAAAAACCCGGTCATCCTCGGTGTCTCCGAAGGCGCCGGAAAGTACATGGCGGGTTTTGGCACGGTCACGGCCATGGTTAGGGAGATGGACAAGTTCCTGGGGATCACCGTCCCGGTTGCGTTGCATCTCGACCACGGCACGTACGAAGGCTGCCTTGCCTGCGTCGAGGCAGGGTTTACGTCGATCATGTTCGACGGGAGCCATTTTCCCATTGACGAGAATATGCAAAAAACGACGGAGCTGGTGAAGCTCGCGCATGACAGGGGCATGTCCATTGAGGCGGAGGTCGGCGCGATTGGCGGAGAAGAGGATGGCGTCATCGGCGGGGGAGAGGTCGCGGATCCGCAGGAGTGCAAGGCCATAGCGGATCTGGGGATTGATTTCCTCGCTGCCGGCATCGGCAACATCCACGGCGTTTACCCCGAGAACTGGAAGGGGCTCGATTTCGACGCGCTCGACAGGATTCATCAGGCGACGGGCGGGATTCCGCTGGTCCTCCACGGCGGCACGGGCATTCCGGAAGATATGATAAAGAAGGCAATCAGCCTTGGCGTGTCGAAGATAAACGTCAATACTGAGTGCCAGTTGTCTTTTGCCGCAGGGGTGCGCAAGTACATCGAGGAGGGTAAAGACCTCTCCGGCAAGGGTTTCGACCCGCGCAAGCTGCTTGAGCCCGGCGTGAACGCTATCAAGGATACCTGCAAGGAGAAGTTCGGCATATTTGGTAGTATAGGTAATGCTTAAGCGCCTGGACGGGGCACCTGAACAGTTAATTCAAAATCCACTCGACGAGCTTGTTGTACACGTCCTCCGCGTTCCTGCGGAAGCCGTCCTCCAGCTCGAGAGCCGACTCTTCGCTCGGCGCGAAGAGCTTAATGGAGATGATATCGCCGATCCCATCCGACATCGACATAATGGCGGCGAACCCTGTGTCGCCATCCGCTTCACGCGACGTGCTGATCATGCCGTCGCGTGTCATTTTGCTCCTTAGCTTGGAGGTCGCCTTTTCCGCAATCTCGCGAACGGAGTAGGGGAGGCTGTTTTGCGTCGTCGCGGTGTTGTGGGCGCCTTTGATCGTGAGCGCGTACATTCCGTCTGCTTCCCTGATGTGCCCGGTCTTCAGGAGTTCGGATACGCACTGGGTGAAGTCGAAGTAGCTGACGCCTTCGTCGCACATCGTCAGTTCCATCAGCATGTCAAATGGGATTGCTTCAGGCAGACGCCGCAGTATGAAAAGTATCAGTATCTTGATTTCAAGTTTTTCGCGTATAAAGCCAAAGTTCCCGCTCACTCGCAACGCCCCGCTTTTTCAGATTTTGTTGTATTTGCATTTTACCACATACTAATGCAGCATGTACAGAAAAAACATAGTGTCTGTTCAGGTGCCCTAACAGTTATAATTTCACGCATCCGAAACGTTGACATATTGCGCGAGTTGTCGTAAAATGCCGGATAAAAGCGGAAAGGGGATATATTATTATGCCATACGTAGATGAAGTACTGGAAGGACTAAAGCAGCGCAACCCGGATCAGCCGGAGTTCATTCAAGCGGCGACCGAAGTCCTGAACTCGCTGCGCCCGGTCATAGACGCCGGCCCGCAGTACCGCGAAGCCGCGCTGCTGGAACGCCTCGTCGAGCCCGAGCGCTCTATCGTATTTCGCGTGCCCTGGGTCGACGACAGCGGAGCTGTCCGCGTCAACAGGGGGTACAGGGTTCAGTTCAACAGCGCAATCGGCCCCTACAAAGGCGGGCTGCGCTTCCACCCCTCTGTGAATCTTGGAATCATCAAGTTCCTTGGTTTCGAGCAGATTTTCAAGAACTCGCTGACAAGCCTGCCTATAGGCGGAGGCAAGGGCGGCTCGGATTTCGACCCGAAAGGGAAGTCGGATAACGAAGTCATGTCATTCTGCCGTAGCTTCATGGACGAGCTTTTCAGGCATATAAATGCCGACTGCGACGTGCCTGCTGGCGACATCGGGGTCGGCGCGCGCGAAGTCGGGTATCTGTTCGGCCAGTACAAGCGGCTTGTAAACCGGTATGAAGGCGTATTTACCGGCAAAGGTTTGACTTACGGCGGCTCCCTCGCGCGTAAGGAGGCGACGGGTTACGGGCTGGTATACTTCGTCGATGAGATGCTGAAAATGAAGAACGACAGCATCGCCGGGAAGACTGTCGTTGTTTCCGGTTCCGGCAACGTGGCAATATACGCTTGCGAGAAGGCGACTACATTCGGGGCAAAGGTCGTCGCGATGAGCGACTCCGGGGGCTGGGTATATGACGAGCGCGGCGTCGATATCGGAGTTATCAAGGATATAAAGGAAAACAGGCGCGCGCGTATTTCCGAGTATGTAAAAGAAGTGCCCTCAGCGAAATACACCGAGGGCAGGGGTATATGGTCCGTGAAGTGCGATATCGCGCTGCCGTGCGCCACGCAGAACGAACTTCTGCTGGAGGACGCGAAGGCGCTTGCGGCAAATGGTGTGCAGGTCGTGTGCGAAGGCGCGAATATGCCGACGGCTCTCGACGCGACTGAGCATCTGCTCGAAAGCGGCGTCACGTTCGGGCCGGGCAAGGCGGCCAACGCCGGCGGCGTGGCGACTTCCGCGCTGGAGATGACGCAGAACTCGATGCGGCTGTCATGGGCGTTCGACGAGGTCGACGCGAAGCTGCATGATATTATGGTGAACATCCATAAGAGCGCGTATGAGGCCGCTGACAAGTATGGCTTCCCCGGCAACTATGTCGTGGGTGCGAACATCGCCGGTTTTACAAAAGTTGCCGAGGCAATGCTGGCGCAGGGAGTAGTATAGGAGCGATTGCACTAAAAAATGATTTTTACCCCTGAATGGGTTGCTCTGAATGAACAAGCGCACATGAAAAGTGGTTGAAGCCAATAATTGGCTTCAACCACTTTTCATAATTCTTACTATACTTTGCGTAATGCCTGCTCGACGTCCTCGAGAATATCGTCGATATGCTCCAGGCCGACCGAAAAACGCACCATGCCGGGATCGACCCCAGCAGCGACAAGCTGCTCATCAGTCAACTGGCGATGGGTCGCGCTCGCGGGGTGCAGGACGCATGTGCGGATATCGCAAACATGCACTTCATTCGAAGCGAGTGTCAGCGCGTCCATGAACCTCACAGCGCCGGCTTTGCCGCCCTTGACGATTATAGCTATGACCCCGCCGGCGCCTTTGAGGTACTTCAGGGCAAGGCTGTGGTACTTGTCACGCTCGAGCCAGGGGTAGCTGAGTGACTCGATCTTGTCGGAAGCCTCAAAGTGTTTTGCTACGGCAGTACCGTTTAAGCAGTAGCGCTCCATGCGCAGCGCGAGGGTCTCCAGGCCAAGATTGAGCAGGAACGCCGAATGTGCGGAAGGGTAGGTGCCGAAGTCGCGCATGAGCTGCATCCTGGCCTTGACGATGTATGCGCTTTTGCCGTATACATCGGTATATGTGATGCCGTGGTATGACATATCCGGCTCGACGAACTCGGCGAAGCCGCCTGCAGTCCAGTCGAAGTTCCCGCTGTCGACGATGACTCCGCCGACCTGGAGCGCGTGACCGTCCATATACTTGGTTGTCGAGTGGACGACGATGTCTGCGCCGAAGTCGATAGGCTTGCACAGGATCGGGGTGGCGAAGGTGTTGTCGACTATAAGCGGGACGCCACGCTTGTGAGCGGCTTTTGCGAACCTTTCGATGTCGAGCACAGTCAAAGCCGGGTTCGCGATAGTCTCGCCGAAAACGGCTTTCGTGTTGGGCTTGAAAGCCGCGTCCAGTTCCTCGTCAGTAGCGTCGCAGCTTACGAAGATGCACTCTACGTTGAGTTTCTTCAGCGTGTAGGAAAAAAGGTTGATTGTGCCGCCATATAGTTGAGAAACGCTTATGAAGCTGTCGCCGGAGCCGCAAATGTTCAGCAGCGACAGCAGGGAAGCAGCCTGGCCCGACGACGTGCACATCGCTCCGACGCCGCCTTCGAGATCCGCTATCTTGCTTTCGACGGCCATGACGGTGGGGTTGGCGAAGCGCGAATATATCAGGCTCTTCGTCGGTTCGTCGAAAACCGCGCCGACGTCCTCTGTCGAGTCATAGACATAGGTTGTGCTCTGGACGATTGGCACAACCCGCGGTTCTGAGTTTTTCGGGGAATAGCCCGAGTGCAGGCATTTTGTCTCGTCTTTCAAAATAAGTAAGTTCCTTCCGTATTTATGTCTGTCCAAGGCTCCTTGGTCGATGACCTCTACTTTATAGCTCTGGGATGCGATTTGTTATACACATCCTTGAGCTGCTTTTTTACGAGTTGCGCATAGAGCTGGGTCGAGGCGATGTCTGTGTGCCCGAGCATCTGCTGGAGGGTTTTGATGTCGGCGCCATTTTCGAGCATATGCGTCGCGAAGGAGTTTCGTAGGATCTGCGGGGTTATCGAACTGTCGATATGAGCCTTTTCAGCGTAGTTTTTAAGAAGTTTCCAAAAGCCCTGGCGCGACATTCGTTTGCCCCCCGAGTTGACAAAAAGCGCAACCTCTCCTTCTGCCGCGAGGTTGACGCGCGAGACAGCGATGTACCCGGATATGGAAGCCGCGGCCGCAGGGTAAATCGGAATGCTCCTGCCGCCGGAACCCCGGCAATTGATGAGCCCGGTATCGAGGTTGACGTCGTTGACATCCAGCGAGACCAGCTCGCTCACGCGCAGGCCGGTTGCGTACAAGGTCTCCAGCATTGCTTTGTCGCGGCGGCCGAGCAAAGATTTTACGTCAGGCTGATCGAGCAGGCGCAAAACGTCGTCTCCGGTAAGGGCGTCGGGCAGCGTTTTTTTCACCGTTGCTCCTGAGACGTTCGCGGCAGGGTTCTGCGCGATGACGCCATCCTGCGCCATCCTGGCGAAGAAGACCTTCAAGGAAGAAATGCATCTCGATACTGTCGCCGGAGCCCTGCCGGCGCTCTCGAGCTCCTTCACGTACGCGCGGACGTCTTCCTCGCCTGCCGAAGCATAACCTGTCAGGCCCCGTGTCTCGATGAAATCGGTGAACTTTGTAATGTCACGTATGTATGACAAGACAGTGTTGCCGGGAGCTTTGCGGACGTCAAGCAGATAGGCCCTGAAAACTGCGATATATGATGAGTCAAACACCGTTGCACCTCATAAATAGAGTCAGAGAAAGTACACGATAGTTTATTACACCTGCAAGCAAGAATCAATAAGAAAATGACGTAGAAAAAAGATTTAGTCATTTTGTACAAAAGAACGTTCAGTGCTCCTCACGTCATTGCGGACCGGGGAGCCGCAATCCCATGAATCATGCGCATTTGCGCTCAGCCGTTATGCAGCACGACTGAACGCAGCCCGTCTGGAGTGAAGCCCGACGATGAGTAGGCGCGCTCCGCCGGTATGTTTCCCTCGTTTACCCATACAGTAACAGGCAAGCCTCCGCGATTACTGATGAAGTGTTCCAGCAGCTTTCCGGATATACCGCGCCCTCGCATATCCTCTCTGACAGCCAGGTGCGCAATCTCCAAAGAAGCCTGGCGCCGCGCGAAGCGGAGTAGGCCTGCGGCGGGAAGGGGAGCGGGGGAGGCTGCATTGTCGCTGTTGCCGGCGGCATGGCCGACGCTGCTACTGCTCTCGGCGGCTATGCAGGTTTTAGGCGCATTGCCCTGCAGGTTATCGCTTTCACCGCCAGCGCCGGTTACGCAAAGTACGCAGCCTTCGGCTATGTCTTTGCTCAGTTCCTCATCTTCGGGCAGGCAGCCGGTCAGCGAGTTGAAGCTGTCGATCAGCAGCATCCTGAGCCCTTCGCGATCCGATGATGTTGCTATGCGGGGTGAGGGAACGCCGCTTGCCCGGTTTCGAGCTTCGAGCGTAGCGTGCGCGCCGCTTGAGGCGGCGTCTTCTTTGCCTAGTTTAAAGCGTCGCCGGTTGAGCGCAGGAGCAAGGCCGCATTTTTCAAGGTACGCCGAAGCTTCCGCAGCACGCTCTTCGCCTCCTGCCTTCCATGCGATCTCCGCAACTGTACGCTCAGGCAGAGCTATATCGGAGGGTATGGACGCATCAGTTATATGGTACTTCAACTCGTAGCGGCCTTTTTTTGCGAGCAAAAGGAAGAGCCCACCTGCAAACTCGCAGATATAGAGCGCACCTGACTCCGCGAGCCCGTAGTATTGCGCGGCCTGCATATGATTGTTCGTGAGCGCGCCGGGCAGCATATATCGCGTGACCAGCTCCATTACTTCGGCGGCGCCATTAGCTCTTTTCACTAAGGTCAACCTTCTTTCCGGCAAGCAAGACAGGGGGACGGTTCTCTTGTCTTGCTCACGGCAAGACAAGAGAACCGTCCCCCTGTCTTGCTGGTGATTGCACCATTATACAGCGGACGACGCCGCTTGTCCATGCCCGTAAAAAACAACACAAGAGGAACCGTCCCCTTGTGTTGCCGCAAAATATCGAGATATTTTGAGAAAAAGCGAGAAAAACGGAGCAAACAGCGAATGCGACGCAAAACAAAGGTCAGGAAAGGTCAAAAAGCGACTTGCACACAAAGTGAAGCAGAGTTACAATATAGCAAAGGTCAAAGATAGTCAAAGTCAAAGGAGAATCATCTTGAGAGTAAGCGACATCATCGCCGGGTTTATAGGCGACATGCTCGATGAGCTTGGAGGGAGCGCGGAGCTGCAGCGCGCGGAGCTGGCAAACAGGTTCAACTGCGTACCGAGCCAGATAAACTACGTAATATCCACCAGGTTCTCCCCGGAGCACGGATACATCGTTGAGAGCCGGCGCGGAGGCGGCGGGTACATCAAGATTACGAGGATCGAGATGGAGCCTGAGAGGCTGCTGATACATACAGTCAACGCTGTAGGCGACAGGCTCGATACCGGGACAGCGGCCGCCCTGGTGGCGAACCTGAGGCATCACGGAGTAGTCGGCGAGGCAGGCGCGAGGCTTATACTCTCGGCGATCAGCAACAACGCGCTGCGCCCTGCAGAACCTTTGGGGCGCGATACACTCAGGGCAAGCATTTTCAAACAAATGCTGCTGTCTATCTAAAACCGGCGCAACAAAACAACATAATAACAGGCAAAAAGAGTAAAACAAAATGAAAGGATATATGGTGAAAACAATGAAATGTCAAAAATGCGGAAAGAATGAAGTGAACTTCCACTACACATCAAATGTAAACGGCGCGGTCACGGAAGCGCATCTATGCGCCGATTGCGCCAGGGAGTCCGGCTATATGCAAAACAGCATGTTCGGAGCAAGGCCTCTAATGGACGCGGGCAGTTTGTTTGGGTTTGGCGACACGTTTGGCGACACGTTTGGCGACACGTTTGGCACGAGCGGCTTGGGCGCTATAGGCGACGCGTTCGGCATGCCGGTTATACCGCGAGCAGCGCTCAGGCCTTTCAGCATGACGCGCAGCCCGGCTGCATGGATTGCATCGCCGTTTTACGCGCTTGGCCTGATGTATCCCTACCTCGCGCAGGACGAGCCTGCCGAGACGCCGCAAACAGCGCAAGCAGCGCAAACGGCGCAAGAGGGTTGTTGCAGCGATTCTTCCTGCGAAACCCACGCTCAGGATTCAAGCTGTTGCGGAGCGGCCGGCAGCAAGGCAGAGCCGGAAACGAGCGCGCAGAGCAACTCTGCAACGGAGAAAAACGGAATAGACAGCGAGATGAGCGCAAGGCGCGAGATCAACGCGCTCCGCGAGCAGATGCGCTCCGCTGCCGCTGCTGACGATTTTGAAAAAGCGATGCTTCTGAGGGATCGCATAAGGGATATGGAGGCAAGCGATGGCAATTGAAGACAGATTCACGGAAGGCGCGAAAAAAGCGTTTGAGCACGCGCAGGAAGCAGCGGCAGAGCTGGGGCGCGGATACGTCGGCAGCGAGCATATACTGCTTGGACTCGCCAGGGAAGGAAGCGGGCTTGCCTCGAAAGTGCTGCGCGAATCCGGGCTGGACAGCGAGCTCATATTCGACCTCATCGTGAGAAACGGCGGACGCGGCAGCACAGGCGAGCTACCTGCGCAGGGTATGACCCCAAGCGCGAAGCGCGTGATCGAAATCGCTATGCTGGAAGCGAACAGGCTCAGGCATGGCTACGTCGGCACGGAGCACCTGCTCATGGGAATACTTCGCGAATACGACAGCATAGCCGCGAAGCTGCTGCTTATGACCGGTTCGGATCTCAATACGCTTTACACGGAGATAATCAATGTATTCAGAAGCGGCGACTACGGCGCGGGCAAGAAGCCGGCTTATGCCGGCAGGCGTTCGAGAGGCGCAGAGACGAAGACACTCGACCAGTTTAGCAGAGACCTCACGGAAGCCGCTTCGGAGGGCACTCTCGACCCGGTCATCGGCAGGGAAAACGAGATCCAGCGAGTCATCCAGATACTCTCCCGCCGCACGAAGAACAACCCTGTACTGATAGGAGAACCGGGCGTCGGCAAGACCGCAATAGCAGAAGGGCTGGCACAGCGGGTGGTAGCGGGCGACGTGCCGGAGACTCTGCTCTCCAAGCGCGTGGTCACGCTCGACCTCTCCGGCATGGTCGCCGGGACGAAGTACCGGGGCGAGTTCGAGGAGCGCATCAAGGCCGCAATAGAGGAAGTCCAGAAAGCCGGCGACGTGATCCTCTTCATAGACGAGATGCACACGATTATAGGCGCGGGCGCCGCCGAGGGGGCGATCGACGCGGCGAACATAATCAAACCCGCGCTGGGACGCGGCGAAATCCAGATAATAGGGGCGACCACCCTGAACGAATACCGCAAGCACGTGGAAAAAGACGCTGCGCTGGAGCGCCGCTTTCAGCCGGTTACGGTAAGCGAGCCGACGCAGGAAGAGTCCTTGCGCATACTCGCGGGGCTGCGCGACAAGTACGAAGCGCACCACAGGCTTGAAATTACCGACGAAGCGATTGAAGCGGCCGTGAGGATGTCGAGCAGGTATATAAACGACAGGTACCTGCCGGACAAAGCGATTGACCTCATCGACGAAGCGGCTTCGCGCGTGAGGATGGACAACCTGAAGCTGCCGCCGGACCTTAAGGAACTTGAGGCGGAAAAAGAGTCACTCGCCAAGGAAAAGGAAGCCGCCGTCCAAAGCCAGGACTTCGAGCGCGCCGCGGGGCTCCGCGACCGCGAGAAGGAGCTTGCCGTGACGATCGACAACGCGCGCAAGAACTGGGAAAGCATCAGGAGCGGCACGACCGGCAGCGTCGGCGCAGACGACATAGCCGCCGTAGTATCGCTGTGGACAGGCATACCGGTGACGAGCATCACTCAGGACGAAGGCGAAAGGCTCCTCAAAATGGAAGAGACGCTGCATAAGCGCGTCGTAGGCCAGGATAACGCCGTGACCGCCGTAGCGAAAGCCTTGCGGCGGGGCAGGGTAGGGCTAAAGGACCCAAAGAGGCCGATCGGCTCGTTCCTCTTCCTGGGACCGACAGGCGTTGGCAAGACAGAACTGTGCAAAGCCCTCGCGGAAGCGATGTTCGGCGACGAGAACGCCATGCTGCGCGTCGATATGTCCGAGTATATGGAAAAACACACGACGTCAAAATTCATCGGTTCGCCGCCCGGCTACGTAGGCTACGACGACGGCGGGCATCTAACGGAGAAGGTGCGCCGCAGGCCGTACTCGGTGCTGCTCTTCGACGAGATTGAGAAAGCGCACGAGGATGTGTTCAACATCATGCTGCAGATGATGGAAGACGGGATTTTGACCGACTCCCAGGGGCGGCGCGTGGACTTCAAGAACACGATAATCGTAATGACGTCAAACGCCGGCGCAAGGAATATCACGGAAAAGAAGTCAAAGCTCGGATTTGAGACCTCACCGGGCGGGCAAAGCGGCGAGGAAGCGGAGTTCGAGCAGATTCAAAGCGCCGTGATGGAAGAAGTCAAGAAGATATTCAAACCGGAGTTCCTCAACAGGATAGACGAAACTATCGTTTTCCATAAGCTCAGCAGGGAGAATATCAAAGAAATCTGCACGATGATGATGGAGACCGTAAGGGAGCGCATGGAAGCTCTCGGAGTAGGCATGGAGGTTGACGACGCTGCGCTCGATCTGCTGTGCGAAAAAGGCTATGACCCCGTATACGGCGCGCGCCCGCTGCGCAAGGCGATACAGAGCGCCGTCGACGACACGGTCGCCGAACGGTTGCTGGAGGGAAAGATCAGCAGCGGGGATACCGTGAGCGTTTCAGCCTCGGGCGCAGAGATAACTATCGCAAAGCGCGAAACTGCATGAGTAGCAGTTCATCCATCAAGAATGTAACTTTAATAGATAATCTGAAAAAGTCGTTGAATTCAAAGCTGCGTTTGACAAACGCGGCTTTGTGTCATAAACTATCAACCGCCTCATTACCCCGGCGCACAGCCGGCATGCGGACTAAGTGTAACGGAGATATTTAATGGACAAATGCGATATAGGGCTGATCGGGCTGGCGGTCATGGGCGAGAACCTTGCGCTCAACATGGAGAGCAAAGGCTTCTCCGTTTGCGTCTACAACCGCACTGCCGAAAGAACCCGCGCGTTCATCGAAGGCCGGGCTGCGGGCAAAAACATCATTGCGGCGCAAACGCTCGAAGAGCTAACAGCGAACCTGCAGCAACCGCGCAAGGTGATGCTGATGATAAAAGCAGGCGAACCCGTCGATGAAACGCTCGAAGCGCTTGTGCCGCTGCTGAAAGAAGGCGACGTCATCATCGACGGCGGCAACTCGCACTACGGACAGACGATACAGCGCACGCTGATCGCCGAATCCAAAGGGCTCCTCTACATCGGCGCGGGCATCTCCGGCGGGGAAGAAGGCGCGCTCAAAGGCCCGAGCATCATGCCCGGAGGCTCAGCAAAAGCCTGGCCTATCGTCGAACCAATCCTTACGGCCATTGCAGCGAAAGCTGACGACGGAGAGCCCTGCTGCTCATGGGTAGGCAGCGGCGGCGCCGGCCACTTCGTGAAAATGGTCCACAACGGCATAGAGTACGGGGATATGCAGATCATTTGCGAAGTCTACCATATGCTCAGAAACAGCTTTATCATGGACGCCGACGAGATGAGCCAAGTGTTCGCGAGGTGGAACGCCGGCCCGCTGAGCAGCTATCTCCTGCATATAACCGCCGCAATACTCTCGCATAAAACAGGTACGG
Source organism: Oscillospiraceae bacterium (assembly GCA_009778485.1). GTDB lineage: Bacteria > Bacillota > Clostridia > Oscillospirales > Oscillospiraceae > WRMH01. The sequence goes on along the minus strand of WRJQ01000026.1, from coordinate 2,748 downwards.
GCGGAGCGACGATAGACCTGATACAGGACACGGCAGGCCAAAAGGGGACCGGCATGTGGGCTTCTGTATCTGCGCTCGGGGAAGGCGTGCCGCTTACGCTGATAAGCGAAGCTGTCTATGCGCGACACTTGTCAGCCATGAAAGAAGAGAGGGTTAACGCGTCCTGGATACTGGAAGGCCCTGAGCCCGGAGGCTTCCTGGAGTATTACCCCGAAGTTGAGCCGACATTCATGATGGACCTGCGCGACGCGCTGTACGCCGCAAGGGTGGTATCGTACGCCCAGGGCTTCGCGCTGATGAAAGCGGCGTCCGAGTCGCATGGCTGGAACCTTGACCTCGGCAAGATTGCAAAGCTATGGCGCGCCGGATGCATAATACGCTCATCTTTCCTTGACAACATCAAAAGCGCGTATGGGGCGAATCCGAATCTCGATAACCTCCTCCTCGACGATTTTTTCAAAACATCGATCTGCGAAGCGCAGGAGGGCCTGCGCAGGACTGTCGCGACCGCAGTCATGGAGGGCATACCTATACCCGCGCTCTCGAGTGCGCTATCATACTACGACGGATACCGCACCTCCCGCCTTCCTGCGAACCTCCTGCAGGCTATGCGCGACTACTTCGGCGCGCACACCTATGAACGCGTTGACAGACCGCGCGGCGAGATGTACCACACGGACTGGTAACATAGAGCGCAAATTGAAGGAAAATGGGCGTCTGGATATCAACTGCGTAATTGACCCGGACCGAAGTCTGCACTTATCTAATGACGCGGCTTTTTTCCAAGGCTCCTAGCGAGCGGTGAAAACCCCCGGCAACTCACGGGCAAAAAAAATGAAACAAATTTGTTACAACGCTTGACAAAACTGAAATTATTTGTTACTATTACGTTCCACTCCCGGTTTTCCGGGTAGAATCCTCTTGTCGAGGTGGCCAGAAACGTGATTAAGAAAATGCTATCAACTCTTGTCGCAGTAGCCTTTTTCGCTATAGCGATTGTCTTTTGCGCGTCGCCGGGCGGAGTGCCTGACCGCAGCGGCGTCATGTATGCAGCCGTCGCTGAAGCGGCATTCGGCGATAATGAACCCGAGATGCCCCTTGTCGGGCAGGACGCCGCAAAAGCCGACACGGCAGCCTCGGGCGAGCAGGCGACCGACGACGGCGATGACGATGCGCTTGACGCAACCGACACTGCAGACGCTGCAGACGACGACGGCGATGATGCCGACGCCGATGACGACGCGGCAGACCTCACCGACGATTCGGCTGTCCTAGACCCCGAAAGCGCTGCGGACAGCCCTGAAGCGATTGATTGGCCTGTGACCGGCTACATACTTGGCAGCTTGGTCAATATGCGCAGCCTTCCTAACACAGAATCGACCATACTAACGGAACTCGCGAAAGGAAAGGCCGTAGAAGCGCAGAGCCTGACAGACGGCTGGTACAGAATCAAGTATAACAACTTCGTCGGCTATGTGCGCGCCGATATGCTGACCTTGGATGAAGACGACCTGAAAGAAAAAGAAGAGGAAGAAGAGCCGGCAACGACGGAAACACCTGAGGAGCAAGGCGCAGGAACGGCACAGGCAGTACCGCCCGCGCCTGACGAACCCGCGGAAGCCGCAGCGCAGCAAAGCGCGAACCCTGAACCGGGCGCAAACCTCACAACCGACCCGCCCGCGTCAAACGGCGGCACATCAGGGGAGAGCGCGGCATTGCAGACACTATCGAACACAGTCCAGGCGCCGGCTGCGGCGTCTGACACTTTTTTTAGCGGCACATGCTTCATAGGCCATTCCATGGTCGTGGGCATGAGCGGATATTTCAGGCTCCCCGAGGCTGACTTCTTCGCGGTCAACGGCATATCGGCAAGCCGCTTCCTCTCGTACGATCAGTTCAAGTACACAGCTCACAGCGGGGGAGAGACCGTGACGCGCACCGGCACGATCCGCGACGCCCTCGAAGCGCAGGCATATAATAGGGTGTATATCATGCTGGGCGCAAATGAGCTCGGCCCTGATAAACACCATGAAGAAGCTTTCTACAACAGCCTGTGCGCGATAGTCGACGTCGTGCGCTCGACCCAGCAATCCGCGAGTATCTACCTCATAGCTATACTGCCCATTTCGCAAAGCCGCTCGGAAACATCGGACTACCTCAACCGCGAGAATGTAATCGCGTTCAACATCGTTATGACGCGTGTTACTTCCGACAAGGGTGTGCATTACATCGACGCATTCAGCGAGTTCGCCGACGCCGACGGCTACCTTCCTGAGTCAGCCTGCTCAAGCGACGGCGTGCACATACTCGCCGGCGAGTACGCAAAGCTCAAAAAGGTGCTGGAATCCTACAGCAGTAAGTAACGCAGACGCCCCTGTTTAACAAAATATAATATTGTTCTTTACTCATGGCGTCCCTCGTATTATAATCACCATAGGGCGTCGTGGGTTTTTGCATAACAGATTATACAGATTACGATGAGGAGTGAGCAGGAATGAGGATTTTTGCAGCGAAACAGAAAGGTAAGGCAAGCAACGCAATCTCGCACGTGAAGGGTAGGGTAAGAAACGGAAGCTTCCGGCACAGCAAAGCGCTGGGCATGCTTATGGCGCTTGCGCTCCTGCTGGGACTGGCCTCGGGGGTCTTGTCAAACAGCGCAAAGGCCGACGATGGAACAGACATCAGTGGCATAGTGGTAATAAAGAGCATCAGTATTTTCTGGAAAAACTATTCTGGCGAGGACGAGTA
>WRJQ01000025.1 GCA_009778485.1 Oscillospiraceae bacterium | reverse complement strand
TGTTGCGCATCTTCTCAGGGTATCTTTGCGCTTTTTCTCCAAACTGCGCTATTTCGGGCTATTTCGCAGTTTTTCGACTGCCTTTCTACTCTTACTGCGGAGATTGAGAGCCGCTGCACCTGCTTGTTCCTCAATTTAGCCACAATTTGGGTTTTTCAGCAGCCCCTAAGTAGGGGCGGCATTCTGCCGCCGGCAAGGTAGTAGTTCACGATTTTTCTGCGGGCGTTTCGGCATGGTCGAAGCGCCCGTGGTTTTTACCGGCAGCGTGAAATTGCTAAAATGTTGAAACAGATTACAAAAATAATAATATTGTAATATTGCGACTTATGCTTTATAATATATTACCGTAATATTTACAGCGCGGCGCGGGTTGCGCCTCGCAATAAAAAGGAGGAGTTATTTAGTGAAGAAGAAACTGACAGCCCTGCTGCTCGCTGTCCTGATGCTGCTGACCGTAGCGGCGTTCACCGCGGGCTGCGACAAGAAAGACGACGACGTAGCCTCGGATTCGCCGAGCGCCTCGTCATCGACGTCGCCGACAAGCTCAGCATCCACGAGCCCGACGACGAGCGACCAGCCGCCTGCAGGCGTGGTCGACCCCGAGAGGGAAAAGCCGGACGATAAAGTCCTGGTCATCGGCGTCGACGCGACCTTCGACGCGAAGTGGAACCCATTCCTGGTTGAGACAGCTTACGACCACCAGGTAGTGGACCAGGTCTTTTCCCCAATCTGCATCATCGACAGGGATAACGTCCTGCAGCCCTACGCCGGCTCTGTGTCTTATGAGATCCTGCCCGGCGACAACGTCCTGTACACAGTCCAGATCCAAGACGGTATGTACTACAGCGACGGCGTGAAGGTCACTATTGACGATTTCATCTGGGGCCTCTACGTCAGGTCCGACCCGAGCTACACAGGCCCCGGCATCCTGCTTTCCTCACATATCCAGGGCGTTGAGGAGTATTACTACGGCAACCCGAACTATTCGGCGGACATCGCGGCCATCGAGGCTGAGGCCGAAGAGAAGTACAGCCTCGACAGCATCACCTTCGAGGACTTCCTGATCTTTGCGTATGCGACTGACCTTGACGGCTGGTGGGATGGAGATCCGGCCGGCGACATTGGCAACGGCGAAGACTGGAGCTGGTACGCCGAGGTGTGCGGTTACGAAGATGAACTGGCGGAGATCGACGCGACCAATGCTGATGAGATGTTCAGGCTGATTGCGCTGATCGAGTATGAAGAATGCCTGGACGACTACGACGCGCAAGAATGGTTCCTTGACAAGCTGAAGGCCGACTACGCCATGGGCAACATCGGCAGCGCTGCCGACGTCAAGGAAATCACAGGCATCAACAAAGTCGACGATTTGACTTGCACAGTCCTCTTGACGATTATCGACATTTACGGCGACCGCGGCCTGACCACGGCAAACGGTTCGGGCAACCTTATTCCGCGCCACTATTACGGCGAGATCAAAAAAGGCGACGTAAGCCCGATCCTCTCCAACATGAACCCGATGGGTTCCGGCCCCTACATATTCAACGGTTACGCGGACAACATAGCCACATGCACGGCCAACGAGGACTTCTTCCTTGGCGTCCCGAGGACGAGGACAGTCCGCTGGCAGTACATCCCGAGCGCCGATATAGTCGAAGCCCTTATCTCAGGCGCGATCGACATCGCCAACCCGAGCGCGAGCAAAGCGAACGTCGCAGAGCTGAGCGCCAACCCGCAGGTGCGTTACGACCTCATTGATAACGCAGGCTATGGGTACATGGCTATGAACACGCAAAACGTAGACCTTTACTGCCGCAAGGCGATATGGAGCCTGATGAACCGGCAGCCTTCCGTCGAAGGCTACTACGGCACGGAACTGGCAGCCGTCATCGAGCGCCCAATGACGACGACACTCGCGGAATACCCGCACGGGGCGACAGAGTATTACGGCTACAGCCGCGATAAAGCTATCGAGTACTTCGCGCAAGCCGGCTACACGCAAAAAGACGGCAAGCTCGTCGATGAGAACGGCAACCAGTTCGTCATCAACGCGTACATCGGCGGCGGCGGCAACGGCGACCACCCAGCGTTCGCCATGCTTGTCCAGGCTGCCGAGGACCTCGCCGCCATTGGCGGAGAGATCCAGATCCAGGACGTCGCGTTCAGCGTGCTGACAGCGGCTATGGACGATGGCACAGCGGATATGTGGATCATGGCCTGGGCCAGCGTGTACGATTGCGACAAGTCCTCGCAGTTCTACTCAACGGGCGGCCAGAACAGGTACAGATTCGCAAGCACGAAGATGGACGCCATCCTCGACGAGATCATCCAGACAATCGACCTCGACGCCCGCCGCGCGCTTGTTGCGGAGATGCTTGATCTTGCCATGGATAACTGCCTTGAGTTCCCGCTCTACCAGCGCAAGAACATGATCGCGTACAACGTGCAAAACGTAATCAGCGAAACAATCCCGATGGCGACGACCGCCGCCGACTACTCGCAAGTGCTCTGGCAGGTAGCGGTACAGTAATAAGATGAGCCGGCAGGGGGCGGACGCTTTTGCAGTATCCGCCCCCCCCCCGCATTTGCTACCGCGTACCCGGTTTTCAACTTGAGATTTAAGGATGGTTTCGCCCATGAGGCAGTACATAACGCGGCGGTTACTCATCAGCATCATCGTGCTGATAGGCGTGTCGATGATGCTCTACGCGCTTTCGCGATTGATCCCGGCCGACTACGTGACTCTCACGACTTCGACGCAGGCGAAAATTACCGAAGAGATGAAAGACCACCTGCGGGATCTCTACGGCCTGAACACCTCCTTCCTGACCGGCTACTGGAACTGGTTCAAAAGCGCGATCAGGCTGGACTTCGGGGTGTCGCTCACGTACGCCAGGCCTGTCACGGAGGTAATCGGCAGTTGCATGGCGGTCACGTTTTCCATAGCTTTTATCGCGCTGCTCTTTGAAGTCGCCATAGGTCTGCCCTTGGGCATCCTGGCGGCGAGGAAACGCAACACAAAGACAGACTATATTATTACCGCTTTCATTTTTATCGGCATTTCATTGCCGTCGTTTTTTTTCGCGGCAATGCTCAAGAGGCTTTTCGGCTTCTACGGGCTCAACCTGTTGCCTACGTCGGGCCTCTTGAACCCGAGGATACTATACGACGGGTTCACGCTTGAGAAGCTGAAGGACTATGCGCAGCACCTGATCATACCAATACTCGTGTTCGTGCTGACCGGCTGCGGTTCCTGGCTCCGCTTCACGAGGGCGAACATGATCGAATCGCTTGAGTCCGACTACGTGCGCACAGCGCGGGCAAAAGGTATCCCTGAGCGCAGGGTCGTCTATACGCACGCGTTCCGCAACACGCTGATCCCCATAGTGACGCTTCTCGGAGCCTCTCTGCCGTCGCTGTTCTCCGGAGCGATTATCACGGAACAGCTTTTCGGCATTCCCGGCATTGGAAGCACCGCGTTCAAGGCTTACGAGCTTTCGGACGTGCCTTTTTTGATGGGATTCAACGTGTTCCTCGCATTTTTGACGATAGTCGGTTTCTTAATATCGGACATTCTTTACGCCGTAGTCGATCCGCGCGTGCGGTTGAGTTAGGATATATGCTATGAATGACAATAACGATATGTTAGCAGGCTTCGCGTCGGTCGAGGAAGCGCTTGAGCCGGAGTCTTTCTATGAGGAGGAGGACGTCGCCGAGCATCAACTGTTCCTGACCCCGGCGCAGATGATAATCAGGCGATTTGTCCGCAACAAGCTTGCGGTAGTCGGCACCACGATACTTGTGCTTATGGCGCTGTTTTGCTTCGGCGTGCCGCTGTTTTACGAGTATAACCAGACTGAAATATTTTACCTCGATAAAGATACCGGCGAGGAGATAAGGACCTTCGATTCCGAAGAGCGGATGCTTAACTCGATTCTCGCGGTCATGCAGCCTCCGGGCAAGCAGCACATACTCGGAACTAACAAAATGGGGCAGGATATGCTCGCGAGGCTAATGTACGGCGGGCGAATATCGCTCATGGTCGGGTTCATCGTCGTTATCATCGAACTGGTCATTGGCGTGATATTGGGAGGGCTTGCCGGGTATTACAGGGGCTGGGTGGATATTGTCCTTATGCGCCTTGTCGAGATCGTATCGGCGATACCTTTCATGCCGCTGATGCTCATTGTTTCTTCTTTGCTGATAGTGGTAAAGATTTCGCCGGCGAACAAGATATATTATGTAATGATTGTGCTCGGCCTGCTTTTCTGGACTTCTGTGGCGAGGCTGGTCCGCGGGAATATCCTCTCGCTCCGCGAGTCGGAGTATATGCAGGCGGCGGACGCTACAGGGATCAGGCCGTGGCATAAGATCACGCGGCATCTCATCCCGAACACGCTCCCGAACCTCATTGTGACAGCCACGCTCGACCTGGGCTATATCATCCTCATCGAGTCGACGCTGAGCTTCCTGGGCGTCGGCGTGGGGGTTCCGTACGCATCATGGGGGAACATGGTCTCAGAGGTCGCGGACAGCATAATCATGCGACAGCACCCCAATATCTGGATTTCGCCGGGGCTGTGCATACTTATAACCGTGCTTGCATTCAACTTCGTCGGCGACGGCCTGCGCGACGCGACCGACCCCAAAATGAAGAGATAGAAGACGAACACGTATTCTCCGCGATAAGCTATACAACGGAGGAGTTGGGCTTTTGGGCGACACGAAAAGGGAACTGAAAGAAAAAGACAAGCAGCGCAACAAGGATCTCAAGAAGGTCAAGCGCTTCAACGCGAAGGTTTACAGGCGCTTCGCGCGCAAGCAGCACAGGCGGGTTCCGGAGAGCCGTTATAAGACGACGATGAAAAACCCGGAAAACGTTCTTGAGATCGACGGGCTGCACACATACTTCTATACGGACATAGGCACTGTCCGCGCCGTGGACGGCGTGACTATCCAGATTCCGCGCGGGAAGACTGTCGGAGTCGTCGGCGAATCCGGCTGCGGGAAGTCTGTGACAAGCCTTTCCATCCTACGCCTGCTGCAGGAGCCGCAGGGGCAGATTGCCGAGGGCGAGCTGCGCTTCAACATTGGCGACGGCGAAGCTATCGATTTGGCAAAAGTCCCGCCCAAGAGGATGAACTCCATCAGGGGCAACGACATAACCATGATCTTCCAGGAGCCGATGACCACTTTGAACCCGGTGCTGACCATCGGCAAACAGCTTGACGAGGTCGTGCGTTATCATAATGTTGATAAGCTCACAAGCAGGATGATAAAGGACCGAAGCATTGAAATGCTGGAGACAGTGGGCATCGCGAACGCTTCCGGCATATACAGCATGTACCCGCACGAGCTCTCGGGGGGCATGCGGCAGCGCGTTGTTATCGCTCTGGCGCTGCTTTGCAACCCAAAGCTGATTATCGCGGACGAGCCCACAACGGCTCTCGACGTGACGATCCAGGCTCAGATTCTGGAGCTGCTGAAGGCGCTCAAGGATAAAGTCAGCGCTTCCATCATGTTCATAACTCATGATTTGGGCGTCGTTGCCGAGACTGCGGATTTCGTGGTCGTCATGTATGCCGGGCGCATAGTTGAGCAGGGCACCGTGTATGATATTTTCCACGCGCCGAGCCACCCTTACACAATAGGCCTGATGAAGTCGCGGCCAAGCGACGCTATCGGCGAGGAGTCGTTGTATTCCATACCCGGCAACGTCCCTAGCCCGATCGAACTGCCGGACTACTGTTATTTCCGCAACCGCTGCGATATGAGCGTCAAGGCCTGCAGGGGCAAATATCCGTCCATGCTTCCGCTTAGCGATACCCATGAGGTGGCGTGCTACAGGTATATCAAAATAGGGAGCGAAGCAAATGGCTGAAGACTACGCCGTGAACGATAACGTCGTCGAAGTGACGGACCTGAAGAAGTATTTCCCCATCAAGAAGGGGACGCTCCAGCGTGTCATCGGTCAGGTCCGCGCCGTCGACGGGGTGAGTTTCAACATAAAGAGAGGGCAGACGTTCGGCCTTGTCGGCGAGTCCGGGTCCGGCAAGACGACCGTGGGGCGCACGCTTTTGCGCCTTACCGAGCCGACTTCGGGCAAGTCTGTCATCGCGGGTAAAGATGTTTTCACGATGAAGAAGAGCGCCCTGCGCAAGATGCGGCCGCTCATGCAGATAATTTTTCAGGATCCGTACTCTTCGCTTGACCCGCGCCTTCCTATAGGGAAGATCATCGGCGAGGCTGTGCTGGAGCATAAGCTCGTTCCAAAGAGCGAGCTCCGCGACCACGTCTTGAGCATAATGAGGGACTGCGAGCTGCGCCCATACCAGTATGACAGGTACCCCCATGAGTTTTCCGGCGGCCAGCGGCAGAGGATCTGCATTGCGCGCGCTCTCGCTCTGGGGCCGGAGGTCGTCATCGCGGATGAGCCTGTATCGGCTCTTGACGTTTCCGTCCAGGCGCAGATCATCAACCTGATGCGGGATCTGCAGCAGAGGCGGGGCTTGTCGTACTTGTTCATTTCGCATGACTTGTCGGTCGTCGAGTATATTTCCGACGTCGTAGGCGTTATGTACCTTGGGGTAATCGTCGAGATGGCGCCAAAGAAGGAACTCTTCAAAAATACGGCGCATCCGTACACGAGGGCGCTGCTTTCGGCTGTCCCGGTCGCGAACCCGGATGTCAAGATGAACCGCCAGATTCTGACAGGGGACATCCCTTCGCCGGCCGCCCCTCCTCCGGGCTGCAAGTTCCATACGAGGTGCGCTTTCCGTACCGCGAGATGCGAGACGGAGGAGCCGGAGTTCAAGGAGATCTCGCCGGGCCATTTCGTGGCCTGCCACGAGGTTAGATATTAGTGAAAGAATAAAAAAAGTCCGGTACCGTTTCGGTCCGGACTTTTTTTAGGAGTGCGCTGCTAATCCTGGTTGCTGTCCTCGTCCTGCGGAGCCTCGTCCTGCGATTCCTCGTCCTGAGGCGCAGCTTTGTATTTTGCGTCGGCGGCATCATAGTTCAGCCCGTGTGTCTTGAGGAGCTTGACCTCTTCCTTGAGCGCCTCGATGGATGCGTAGGCTGCGGTGATGTCGTCGCAGCTTTGCTCGAACTCCTCGCCCGGCATGTCCTTGTTGAGCTCGTAGTAGGTTTTGCCAATGTCGATGAAGCGGCGCCGGATCAGCGACTTATCCCTCGATATATCCGCGTTCAGCTTTGCCCTGCGCGTCATGATCCTTGCTTTTTCTTCTGCGCTTTTGTACATTTCAACCGATACGTCTGCTATCGTGTTGAGAGCTTCTTTCGCCCTTTTCCTGAAATCGTCCAAGTTTGCCATTTTTTTTATACCTCCTGAAATTTAATCGTCTTTTGAGTCATCTTCTGACTCGTCTGTTGCATCGTCCTCGTCGTCCTCGTCGCCGGCGCCATCCAGCAGTTCCAGGTCGTCCAGCGACTCCGCTTCCTCGTCAGTATCGAGGCTTGCGTCCGGATCGCCGTCTTCAAGTTCGTCCACGTCCACGACGTCCGCATCTTCCGCGTCGTCCTCTTCGTACTCCGACAGCGGCATGCCTTCTGCCAAGGCCGGTTCATCCTGAATGCTCACGCCCCGCACCCTGTTGCGCACCAGGATGCCGAGAGCTACACACAGGGAGAGCGCAGCCAGCAACTGAGAGACCCGGATATCTGTGCTGAACAGGAACTCGCTGTCTGTCCGGAGCCCTTCGATCATGAACCTGCCAAAGCCGTACCAGGCGACATACAGCAAGAAATACTGCCCGTAGAACGAACGCTTGAACTTCTTTGAGAATAGGTGCAGGAGCGCGATGCCGGCTATGTTCCACAGCGACTCATACAAAAATGCCGGGTGCACATACTGAGTGCCGGACGCCGTACTGAGGCCCATGCGCCACGGCATATCCGTTTCCGTGCCGAATGCCTCCCTGTTGAAGAAGTTGCCCCATCTGCCTACGGCCTGCCCGATCAGCAGTCCGAAGCCGGCGGCGTCGAGCAACTTGCCGAACGGGACTTTCTTCACGCGGCTGTATATGTAGAAGGCCAGCCCGCCTCCGATGACGCCGCCGTATACAGCCAACCCGCCTTCGCGCAGCTTGAAAATGTTCAGCCATTTCCCTGCGCCGAAGTAATACTCCGCGTTGAATATCGCATAGTATAACCGCGCGCCGACGATGCCGCACGGGACAGCCATAATGATGACGTCGAGTATGTTGTCGCTCGTGAGGCCGATGGCTTCGCGGCGCCTGTAGATGTAGACGCCTGCCAGGACAAAGCCCGCTGTGATGAATAAGCCGTAGATATAGATGTTGAACCCGAAAATAGTGATGTAGTGAGGCAAGTCAAGCGTAAAGCCTTCTCCGAACATCGGAAATGATATAACAGCAGTTTCCAACTAAAACTCCCCTTTCGGCGTGATGATTGATATGGCCATGTCGTCCGGCGAGAGAGAGTCGCGGTAGAAGGCGAGTACGTCTTCCGGTTCGACCGTCGCCAGCACTTCCGTCGATTCGAGCGCGTCGTATCCCCGGAAATAGCTGCCGACAAGGCTCCCGCAAATGGCTTCGAACGAGTTGAGCATACGAATGTGACCGCCGAGCGCGGCTTTTTTTATCCGGTCGAACAGGCCGCGGTCCGGGCCCCGCGAGGCAAGCTTGCGGATTTCGTCCTTGATCTCGTCAAAAACGCGCTCCGGCTCGTTCGTCTCGCCGCCGAAAACCGTAAAGGCAGCTCCCGAGCCTGACTCGAATGACGAGGAGAAGTCAGTGCTGACCAGCCCATCGCCGTACAGCCTGACAAAAAGAGGTGAGGAGTGCCCCGCGAGGATGTCCAGCGCGATAGCGTTTACAAGTTCTGCCCTAAGGTTCGCGCGTCCGCCGGGCAGCGGCCTGGTTTTGCATCCCGCGAGGAATATCGGCCTGCTGACTTCCATTGCGGCGGTAAAGGACATGCTCTCGGGCTGCATGGTTTCCTCGGGGCCGTAGTCGCGCAGAGGGGATTCGCCGCGCTCTTTGGGCAGGATCTTCTCCGCTGTCTCGAAAATCTCTTCCGGCTGCAAGTCGCCCGCGACGCACAGGGCCATATTGGAAGGGTTGTAGAAAATCTTATGGCAACCGTAAAGTGTCTCGGCTGTGATGTTCGCTATGCTCTCGACCGTGCCGGCGACTGAGTCGCGCAGCGGGTTGTGTTTATATAGGGCTTTGAGCAGCCCGTAGTAAAGGCAGTGCTCGGGATCGTCTTCAACCATGCGTATCTCCTGCCCGATTATCCCCTGCTCCTTCTCGACGCTTTCTTGCGTGAAGTAGGGGACTGAAACGAAGCTCAGGAGCGTTTCAAGGTTCTCGCGGAAGTTGTCGATGCAGGTGAAATGGTAAGCTGTCATGTCATTCGAGGTGAAGGCGTTTGGCGAAGCTCCGTTTTCGGAGAGCAAAGCCAGGGCGTTGCCTTCTTCCGTATCGAACATTTTATGCTCAAGGAAGTGGGCGACGCCTTCCGGCGTGTCGTTCCATTTGCCGCTGAGTTGGAAACGCCTGTCCGCCCCGCCGTAATCCGTCGCGAAGAAGGCGTATTTTCTATGGAACCCGGCCTTCGGGTAGACGAAGACGGGCAAGCCGTTGGGCAGCACCAGCGAAAAGACTTTCTCGCCGATCATCTCATATTCTTTAATAGTCATTTGATTTATCACGTAAAAGTCCATTCCTTCCGTATTGTTTCAGGCACAAATTGTCCATGAATAGGAATGGACTTTTTGTGCATCAACTCGCGGTTCCCCGAAGGGGGAGCGATTGGCACATTCTCGATTAGCGTGATTTATCACGCTAATCCCTCAAGCAGTAGATTGAGTCCGTTTCTATGCCCGAAGCGAACTCCACTACATCGTCGATTGTGACAGCTTCGATATTTTCGCACAGTTTCTCCGGATCGTAATGCACGGCGGAGACGGAACTGTCGAAGTACAGCTCCTCGAGGCCTGACGGCCTGTCCATCGCGGACTTGACGCCTGTAACGGCGATGCGTTTCGCGGCGAGGAGTTCCGCCTCGCTGACGTCGCCTTTCTTTATGTTGTCAAGCTGCGCGAGGATCTCGTCCAGAGCTTTGTCAAAGTTCGCGAACTCTACGCCGGAGGACACGAGCATAATGCCTTTGTGCTTGTCGATGAATGAACTTGCGTAATAGCACAGCGATAGCCTCTCGCGAACGTTTAGGAACAGTTTGGATGTTACGCTGCCGCCGTAGATTGCGTTGAAGATGGTCATTGTGTTGTAGTCAGGGGACTCCATCGCGGCGCCAAGCCGGAAACCGACGGTAAGCTTGCCCTGAGTGACGTCCAGGGACTCCGTGAAGCGGCGAGGGGGCGAAACGGGCGGAGCCAACAGGACGCTTGTCGGGGGGATGGTGGCTCCCGGGCGCGGAGCCAGCCCGGAAAACGCTTCGCCCAGAGCGGCGCTAACTCGCGAGGGCTCTTCGCTCCCGCAGTAGAAGAACTTGACTGCGGAACCGGCAATGAGGTCCTTGTAGCGCTGCGTCAGGGATTGGGGCGTAATCGCCTCCGCTTCGCTCTCGCTGCCGAGCTTCTGCACAGCGTAAACTTCGCCGGCGCACATTTCCTCAATCAGCCTGTCAATAGCGTAGCCGCGCTTATCGTTTATTGACGCGCGTATGTCGTCAATGAGGTTCGTTTTCTCCGAAGCCGTATAGTCTGTGCGCAGGCAGCCGCCTTGCGTATCAGGCGCCAGGAGAAGGTCACGCGTGATGGCGGCGACTTCCTTGAGCGTGTCGACGCCTCCCGGGAGATGGCGCCGGTCAGGGAAGTCCGCGAAAAACCCGATACATTGCATCTCGCCTTTCTTCCGTATGACCGGCTCGGAGTAGGAGCCGTAGAGCTCATCGAGCGCGGCGGCGATCTTCTCGATGTCCTGCAATTTCTCTGTGCCGCGCCGCAGAACCCTCGGGAGCAGCGCTGTGGCTGACGCCGACTCTCTGTCAAGGCCCGTGACCAGGTTGACTGAGAAGCAGCCGGTTTTAAACTTTTCCGAACTGACGCAGGTAAGCGATATCCCCGGGGTTAGTTCGCCGGTGGTAACAGTATTCAATGCAGCAGCAACTCTTTTCATTAAGCAAAATATAGTACGCACGAATGCGTGAACGCCGGATTTTCTGTGTTCACGAGTATAACACGCTTTTTGCGCAATGGGTATTAAAAAATTATTAAATTTGCATTGACAGTTCTTGGAGCCGCGTGGCATGGTTTTTTTGTGCAACTGTTCAGGTAGCGCCTGGAGGTAGTGGGTACCTGAACAGACACAAACAACTCAAGTTAAACAAAATCATTTACAAACGCGGCCTGAATGTGTACAATAGCAGAAGTTTTTTTGTACAGGACAGACCTGAAGGGAGATAGGCCGGATTGAGAAGACTCAGAGGCGCGCGGCTGCCGCATAATAAAAATACTGCCGGTTCCGCGCCCGAGGCGCTGCCAACGCCGCAGATAGTGCGCATACCTATGTCTATGCACATCGGCGCGCCGGCGAAGCCGGTCGTCAGCGCGGGCGACAGCGTAAAAGTCGGCCAGCTTATCGGTGAAGCAGGCGGGGCGGTCTCCGCGCCTGTGCATTCGAGCGTTTCAGGCAAAGTCAGGAGCATAGACGAATATGACCCCGCGACAGGGCAAAAAGCGACGTCGATCACAATCGAAGCCGACGGCGAGCAGACCCTGTTCGAAGGTATCGAGCCAAAGAGCATTGACAACGCGGAGCAGTTCCTCGACGCCGTCAGGGAAAGCGGGGTAGTCGGGCTCGGCGGCGCCGGGTTCCCGACTGCGGTCAAGCTGACTGTCAGGGAAGGCGCGAAGCTCGACTGCATAATCATCAACGGAGCGGAATGCGAGCCGTACATCACGTCGGACACAAGGACAATGATAGACGACGCCCGGCTGATAAAGATCGGCATATCCCTTTTATCGCGATTTTACAAGGTAGAGAGTATACTTATTGGCGTTGAGAACAACAAACCCGAAGCCATCGGGAAGATGGAAGAGATTGCGGAAGGCATGGAAGGCGTGGAAGTAAGGAGAATGCCATCCAGGTATCCTCAAGGCGGCGAGAAAGTCCTCATTTACAACCTGACCGGGCGTATCGTGCCCGAAGGCGGGCTGCCGCTCGACGTCGGAGTGATCGTGCTCAATTGCACGACGCTTGCCGCTATCGCGCGATACATCGAAACCGGCGTCCCCCTCGTTTCAAAATGCGTCACAGTTGACGGCAGCGCCGTGAAGGTACCCAAGAACGTCATCGCCCCGATAGGCACGCCGGTCAGCGACCTGTTCGAGTTCTGCGGCGGCCTCACAAGCGATGCAGCGAAGGTGCTGTACGGCGGCCCGATGATGGGCGTCGCCATACCCGGCATCGATATGCCGGTGCTGAAGAACACAAACGCGGTGCTGGCATTCAGGCGTTCCGACGCGAAGCTACCGCCTGAGACCGCCTGCATCAGATGCGGGCGCTGCGCCGCCAACTGCCCGATGGGGCTGGCCGCCGCAGAGATCGAGCGCGCGTTTTTGCTAAAAAAGAAGGAGCTTCTGGAGCTGTATAAAGTCGGCCTGTGCATGGAGTGCGGCTGCTGCGCGTATAACTGCCCCGCCAGACGCCCGCTGGTCCAGTCGATAAAACTGGGCAAGGCCATGCTGCGGGGTTAGGGGCTCCTTGGAGCCGGCGACTATCCGGAGCAAATGTTCAGATACCGCCTGAAGGCAGCGTGGAACCGGACAGGCGCTATCCGGATACCTTCATAATATATTAAGAGATCCCTGAAGCATAGCCCGAGAGGAGAGTAATTGGCAGATCGTGAGTGACAGAAACGGAAACCTGATAGTGACGGCCTCGCCGCACATTAAGGGCGGCGCGTCGACGAACCGCATCATGCTGGACGTCCTGATTGCGCTCGTTCCCGCGTTCGCGGCGTCGATCTACATATTCGGGCCCCGCTCCGCGCTCGTTGTGTGCGTATGCGCCGCAGCTTGCGTACTGAGTGAGTTTGTGTTTGAGAAAGCGCTGAAAAGGCCTGTTACCGTCGGAGACTTTTCAGCCTGCGTAACAGGCGTGCTTCTCGGCTTCAACCTCCCGGTAACAATACCTTTATGGCAGGCTGTTTTCGGGAGCGCTGTTGCCATTATCCTCGTCAAGCAACTATTTGGCGGGCTCGGGAAGAACTTCGCAAACCCGGCGATAACCGCGCGTATTATAATGCTGCTCGCCTTTTCCGTGACGATGACGAACTGGACGCTGCCGGACGGCGTGACAGGCGCGACGCCGCTGACGATGCTCGCAAAAGGCGCAGACGGGCTGCCGGGCCTCAAGGACATGCTGCTTGGCCTGCACGGCGGATCGCTTGGCGAGACCTGTTCCGCCGCGCTTATGCTGGGCGGGGTATATCTGATTGCGAGGCGCGTCATATCCTGGCACACCCCGGTTGTTTTCATCGCGGTCGTTTTCGCGCTGACCGCCGCCCTGGGGCAGGATCCCGTCTATCATATCCTGTCAGGCGGCGTAATGCTCGGCGCGTTCTTCATGGCGACGGATTATGTGACTACGCCGATGACCTGGCCGGGTAAAATCATCTTCGGAGCCGGCGCGGGGATCCTTACGGCGGTGTTCCGCGTTTACGGCAACTATCCGGAGGGAGTATCTTTCGCGATACTCTTCATGAACATCCTGACGCCGTACACCAACAGGCTGACGATCAGGAAAGTCCTTGGCGAAAAAGAAAAGGAAAAATAACTGCGAAGGAGCGGGTATGGTAAAAGATTTCATAAAACCTATAGCAGTCCTTTCGCTGATATGCCTTGTAATATCCTGCGCTTTGGCAGTCACAAACGGCTTCACAAAGCCGGTCATACTGGAGGCTGCGGCGATGCGCGCGGAGGAAGCGCGCTACGCTGTCCTGCCGCAGGCCACCGGGTTTGAGCCGCTCGGCGTCGAGGGGCTGCCGGCTTCGGTAAGGGAAGCGTACAGGAGCGAGAACAGAGTCGGGTACGTTTTCGTCATCGCTGCCGGAGGTTATGGCGGCGAGATGATTCTCATGTGCGGGGTCGGCGCGGATGGCAAGCTTGTCAAAAGCACGACGCTGGAACACTCGGAGACGAAGGGCCTGGGATCAAAGGTTACTGAGAGCCATTTTGAGGACCGCTTTGTCGGCCTGTCCGGCGGCTTCGACGGCGTCGAGGCGATAACGGGCGCGACAATATCCTCCACGGCATACATATCGGCGATTTCGGACGCATTGCAGGCATATCTGACCATAGAGGAGGGAAGCTGATGTCGAGGCTGAAGGAAGTCACGAAGGGAATCATAAAGGAAAACCCTGTGCTCGTACTTATACTGGGCACTTGCCCGACGCTTGCCGTCTCAACCCAAGCGTCAAACGCGATAGGCATGGGGCTCGCGGCTACTGCCGTGCTGCTTGGCTCGAACATCGTGATATCGCTGCTGCGCTCAGTCATCCCTGACAAGGTCAGGATCCCTTGCTACATTGTCCTTATAGCGGGATTCGTCACGCTCGTGGAGATGATCGTCGAGGCTTACACATACACGCTTTACCAGGCGCTGGGAATATACCTCCCGCTTATCGTGGTCAACTGCATCATACTCGGGCGCGCGGAGATGTACGCCAACAAAAACAGCGTACTCAACTCTGCCCTGGACGCAATCGGAATGGGCATCGGCTTCACGCTGACTTTGCTGGTCATGGCGTCCATCAGGGAGATTTTCGGCAACGGCACATGGTTCGGCATGGAGATACCGTGGCTTAAGGACAACAGCATTTCCGTGCTGACTATGGCCCCGGGGGGATTCGTGGTTTTCGGCTGCTTAATCGCGCTTGTCAGCAAGATATCCAAAGGCAGGGTGAGAACAAACGGGGAATCGAAATGCGAAGGCTGCCCCTCTGCGCAAGCCTGCGGGAAACAAAGCGCGTCGTAGTTTGAAAGGTAAGAAATATCATGGATTTCAGGGCTCTTGTAATAATCCTCATGGGGGCAGTGCTGGTCAACAACTACGTGCTGCGCCAGTTCCTCGGCATTTGCCCGTTCCTCGGGGTGTCGAAAGATCTGAAAAACGCGACGGGCATGAGCATCGCCGTCATATTCGTGATGCTGATGGCTACCGCCGCGACGTGGCCGATCCAGTTCTACTTGCTGGACAGAAACGGGCTCGGCTACCTGCAGACTATTGTCTTTATATTGATAATCGCCGCTTTGGTGCAGCTTGTCGAGACGGTACTCAAGAAATACATCCGCGTACTCTACAACGCGCTCGGCGTCTATCTGCCGCTGATCACCACAAACTGCGCGGTGCTTGGAGTTACAATCGCAAACATCGGCAAGGGGTACACCTTCGCCCAGTCGATGGTAAACGCCCTGGGGTCGGGGCTGGGGTTCCTGCTCGCGATGGTGATATTCTCCGGGGTACGCTCGCACATAGAATCATCGGACCCGCCCGAGTCGTTCAAAGGCCTGCCCATCACGCTCATATCAGCAGCGATACTCTCCTTGTCTTTCTTCGGGTTCGGAGGCGTGATCGAGAACCTGTTCGGCAGTTAGGATACAGACTATGGATATGACTATTATAACGGCAATCGGATCGGTGACTGCAATCGGGCTCGTGTGCGCGCTCATGCTCGCTGTCGCGTCCAAAGTCATGGCGGTCGAGACCGAGGAGCGCGTCGACAGGCTGCGCGAGGCTCTGCCAGGGGCAAACTGCGGCGCCTGCGGCTACTCCGGCTGCGAGGGCTATGCTGTGGCGCTGGCCCGGGACGGCGCGGCAGCCAATATGTGCATCCCGGGCGGCGACTCCGTATCGCTGGTAATCAGCACGTTGCTTGGCGTAGATTTCTCAGACGTCGCAAAGCAAATCGCGGTGGTGCATTGCAGGGGGGACAACGCGGCGAGAAAGCGCAAGATGGACTACGCCGGCATAATGACCTGCGCCGCCGAAAAACTGCAGCACGGCGGGCAGAACCTGTGCGTCTTCGGCTGTCTCGGGCTTGGCGATTGCGCGGTAGTATGCCCAAACGACGCGATTTGCATTGAGAACGGCCTCGCGCATATTGATACGCGCAAGTGCAGCGGCTGCGGGCTTTGCGCAAAGTACTGCCCGAACGGCGTCATATTCACCGAAAACGATACGATCACTACGGTAGTAAAGTGCAGGAACACAGAACGCGGGGCGTCGGTCAGAAGCAAGTGCTCGTGCGGCTGCATAGCGTGCATGAGGTGCGTCCGGGAATGCCCGGCCGAAGCGATCGCGGTAACGGATAACCTCGCGAGGATCGATTACTCGAAGTGCATTGGCTGCGGTAATTGCGCCGAGGTCTGCGTAACCAAGTGCATCCAACAGGCTGACTTTGGTGGCGTTTTCAGCGCCGTGAGCAAGGAGTGAGGCGCTCCTCAGGACGATGCATCTCACCTAGGAGCCTTGGACAAAACTCCCGCCATCATCTAGAGTCGGCGCAGCCGGCTTTGCACCGCCTCTTTCCGCCTGTTTTTTCGCGTTTTTCGGTTAAATACAGCCAAGTATTCGCCCCCGCTGAACTTTGTTCAGCGTAAACCCTGCAAAACAGGCGAAAACAATCGGCACTTATCTAATGACGCGACTTTTGTCCAAGGCTCCTACCTCCCGCGTATGATTTGACATTTTTTGTTTCTTGTTGTAATATTACACAGTCCGGAAGGAGATTTAGCTATGTCTAACAGAATATTCACATCGGAATCCGTCACGGAAGGGCATCCTGACAAAGTCTGCGACCAGATATCCGACGCGGTGCTTGACGCGATACTGAAAGGCGACAGGAATGCGAGAGTCGCCTGCGAGACAGTCGTGACTACGGGCATGGTGCTCGTAATGGGCGAGATATCGACTACCTGCTACGTTGACATACCTAAAGTCGTACGCGAGACAGTAAAGGACATTGGCTATGTAAGGCCCGAGTTTGGCTTCGACCATAAAGGCTCGGCGGTGCTGACCGCGATCGACGAGCAAAGCGCGGACATAGCCATAGGCGTCGACAGCGCGTATGACGATTCCGGCGAGACCGGCGCGGGGGACCAGGGCATGATGTTCGGCTTCGCCTGCGATGAGACTCCTGAGCTCATGCCGGCTCCGATATCATTCGCGCACGCTATCACGCGAAAGCTCGCGGAAGTCCGCAAGAGCGGCGAGCTCAACTTCATTCGCCCTGACGGTAAGAGCCAGGTCACGGTCGAGTACGATGAGAACAAAAACATCACGGGTATCCCCGCGATTGTAGTCTCCACGCAACACGAGCCGGACGTCAGCATTGAAGATGTCCGCGAGAGCGTTATCGAATGCGTCGTGAAGCCCGTGATGGCCGGCAACCTTATCAGCGGCAAAACAGAGTTCTTCGTCAACCCGACGGGGCGCTTCGTGACAGGCGGGCCTGCAGGCGATTCCGGATTGACAGGGCGCAAAATCATCGTCGATACATACGGCGGATATGCCAGCCATGGGGGCGGAGCCTTCTCCGGCAAAGACCCTTCAAAGGTCGACCGCAGCGCCGCGTATATGGCGCGGTACGTTGCCAAGAACATCGTCGCAGCAGGTTTCGCGCGCGCATGCCAGATAGAACTGGCCTACGCGATAGGAGTCGCCAAACCCGTATCGGTGCTTATTGATACAAGAGGCACCGGCGTGATGCCGGATGAGAAGATCGCGGATATCGTCATGGAGAACTTCGATTTCAGGCCTTCGAGGATCATATCAAAGCTTGACCTGCTCAGGCCGATATATCTAAAAACAGCCGCATACGGCCATTTTGGCAGGAGCGGCGAAGGCTTTACCTGGGAAGCGCTCGATATGGCGGATAAGCTAAAGGAGTACCTGTAATAATATGGCGGGAGTTACATCCAAGGCTCCTTTGGACGACGGTATAATTGAAGGGCGAAACGCAGTGCTTGAAGCCCTGCGCGCGGGAGTGCAGATAGATAAAGTGCTCATCGCGAAAGGTGAGACAGACAGCGCGCTCAAAGCGATCGCTTCGAAAGCGCGCGAAGCGGGAGCAGCAGTTTCGGAGGTCGACAGGAGAAAACTCGACTCCATGAGCACGACCCACGCGCACCAGGGCGTGATCGCGGAGTCGGCAGCGGTAACTTACGCATCGCTTGAAGGGATCCTGGAAGTCGCCGCGCAAAGGGGGCAGCCGCCCCTGCTGATGCTCTGCGACGGAATCATGGACCCGCGCAACCTTGGCGCTGTGATAAGGTCATGCGAGGCTATGGGAGCGCACGGAGTCGTCATACCCAAGCACCAGAGCGCAGGCACGACCGCCGCGGTCGCCAAAGCGTCGAGCGGCGCGCTGTTCCATACAGCGGTGGCGAGGGTCACGAACCTTAACGCTACTATCGCCGCGCTGAAGAAATCCGGGGTTTGGATATTCGCCGCGTCGGCCGACGGCGACATCGCCCCTTGGGAAGCGGATTTGCGCGGGCCTGCCGCTATCGTCGTCGGCTCAGAAGGCAAAGGCGTAAAGAAACTGGTCTACGACAACTGCGACTTTCACGTCGCGGTACCAATGCTGGGAAAACTCTCGTCGCTAAACGTATCCGCGACGGCGGCGATATTGATATACGAAGCCATGAGGCAGCGCACCCGATAACAGCAACAACGGGCGTGTGCCGGGAGGTAGAGTGTATGGCAAGCGAAAATGGCAACCTGGGCGAACTTGATATTGAAGACGGGTATTCTTTAGAGTCTATCTTGGCGGAGTACAAAGGTTCCGCCTATATAGACGGCGAAAAGAAGACCCCGCCTGATGTATTGGACGAGCAAATCAAGAACATCGTCAGGGAAGCCGGCGTCGGGGACGCTATGCAAGGGCAGCAGCCTTCAGGAATAGATTACTCGCGGCAGTATGGCCCTGCGGGAGCTGAACTCCCGGCAAAGGAGTACGGCAGCGCGGGTGCGGCGCTTCCTGTCAGGGAGTACGGCAGCGCGGGTGCGGCGCTTCCTGTGAGCGAGTACGGCAGCGCCGGTGCTGCGCTTCCTGTGAGCGGGTTTAGCAGCGCGGCGGCGCGGGATCCGGTGAGGGAGTACCTGGACGCCGAGGCGCAGTTCCCTGTGAAGGAGTACGGCAGCGCTGAGGCCGCGATACCCGTGACCGCTCAGCCTGCGCCAAGCTCCACGTACTTCGACGAGCACGGGATGCCGGCGCCTGCGCCCGAGATACAAGACGCCATCGTCCAGGACGTCCAGAAAGCCATCGAACGAGAGCTGGGCGGGGAAATCGCGCCGGATGCGCCGCAATACAGGGATCCCTACATACACCATGAAGACGATGAAGAAGCCGAGCATATTATCATCGAGGACAAGGTGTATGAAGAGCCTGTGCTGACTCAAGCGGCGCGTACATTCGCGATGTCGTGCAACTCTATATCCCTGAGATGCTTCCCGGCGCTCATGATAGCGTTCATAATGCTAATGATGACATTCGCCTACGAAGGCGGGTTGGCTATCCCGTTCGGCATAGGCAGGAGCCAGACTGCGGTCGCGTCGGCGCTTATGATTGCGCAACTGGTGATTATGATACTATGCGTCGACATCATCATAAGGGGTGTGCGGACGCTGGTGCACGCGGCGCCGAATATCGAGACGCTCGTACTGTTCTCATGCGTATTCTCGCTGGCGTCAGCCGCGTTCTCAATGCTGGAGATAACGCCCTGGGAACTGCCCTACTGCGCTGTTTCGGGGCTGTCGCTCGCATTCGCGGCTCTCGGCGAAAGATACGGCCTGCGCGCAATGACGGATACGCTGAAGACAGCGTCGTCTTCATCCGAGCCTTACGGCGTCCAGGCAGAGTACGTGGAAGAGATAGAAAAATCCGTCCTGAAAAAAATATCCCACAGGACTGACGGCTTCTACAACAGGCTGATGCATCCGGACATAACGGAAACAGCGTATAAATTCTTCACGCCGTTCCTGCTCGTTGCCGCGCTGGTGCTGTCAGTCATCGCCGCCATTGCCGGCGGCAGGGCGGAATACTTCCTGCACATCCTATCGGCGACGCTGGCTGCGGCCGCGCCGTTTTCGGCGATGCTTGCCTTCTCGATACCGTTTGGTATCGTGGCCAGATCGATAAAAAAATCCGGAGCTGCCATCGCGGGTTGGGGCGGCGCCGACGATATCTACTATACTGACGGGGCTTGCGTGACCGACGACGACCTTTTCCCGCCCAGCGCGCTGGGCTTCGACGGCGCGAAGCTCTATGACAACTCAGCCACGAAGAAAATAATCAGCTACACGGCAGGGCTGCTGATCGCATCCGGTTCCAGCATAGGGGCGAAGTTCGCGGAAGTACTGAAGTCGCAAGGGATAACGCCGATAGAAGCCGGCGATTTCGAGTGCAGCGAAGGAGGCGTGACAGCCTTGATGCACGGCGAACGCGTAATCGTAGGCTCCGCCGCGTTCATGAACCTGTACGGCATACGCATACCGGAAGAGGTGAACTTGAAGAACGCCCTGTTCACCGCTATCAACGGCAGGCTGATGGCAGCGTTTGTCATCGAGTATGAACCCAGGTTTTCCGTGCAAGCCGCGCTCATATCCATGCTTAAATGGCGCATCAAGCTCTTTTTCGCCGTCAGGGATTTCAACATAACGCCGCTTATGGTCGAGCAGAAGTTCAAAGTCTCGCTGGAGGATTTCGAATACATTCAGGCGCGTGATTCGTATATAGTTTCCGACCTCAGCTCCGGCAAGGCCGGGCGCATGGCCGCCGTCCTCTCTCGCGAAGGCTTCGGGCCTTTCGCCGAGGCTGTCACCGGAGGCAGGATCCTCAGGACTGCCGCTCTGGCTTCGACCGTCATATCAATCCTCTCGGCTATCCTTGGCCTGCTCCTCGTCTACTCCATAAGCTGGGCGGGCTCGTTCCACGCCGCGAGGCCGGGCAACCTGATCTTATATATGCTCTCGATGCTGGCGGTAGCGCTGGTATCGTGCAGCTATGCGCGTTTTAGGAAATAATACCGAAATAATACCATTGTGTTCGCTGCGGCGCTGATGTATAATCGGAGCACTATTATTACTATATTTAGGAGGCAACGATATGCCGTATACCACCGGTGACATTCGCAACATTGCGCTGCTCGGCCATGGGAGCAGCGGGAAAACCAGCCTTGCCGAGAGCATACTCTTCCTGACCGGAGGGGTTGACAGGCTGGGAAAAATCGCTGACGGGAATACTGCCGGTGATTCTGACTCGGAAGAGATCAAGCGGCAGATTTCAATATATCTCGGGACCATGTTCGCCGATTACGGCGGCGGAAAGATCAACATTCTTGACGCGCCGGGCTACTTCGACTTCGCGGGCGAGTGCACGGAGGCCCTTCGCGTCGCCGATGCGGGCGTAATCGTCTGCAGCGCGAAGGATGGCATCAGCGTTGGCTTTGAAAAAGCCTGGGCCAGCCTAGAAGCGGGAAAGCTCCCGAGAGCAGTGTACATATCGAAGCTCGATGAGGAAAACGGCGATTTTAGCGCTGTGTATAACGAGCTGCGCGATAAGTACGGAACGTCGATATGCCCGCTCGTAGTGCCCATCACAGACGCGGCCGGCAAAGTCGAAGGGGTAGTTGATATCATAAGCCGCAAGGCCTACGCCGCAGAGGGCGGCAAGAGCAAGGAGATACCGATCCCCGCTGGCATGGAAGCGGCGCTTGAGGATATCTACACCGCGGTAAACGAGGCGGTCGCCGAGACTGATGAGGAACTCATGGACAAGTACTTCTCAGGCGAAGCGTTCACCCCGGAGGAAATGATCGCAGGCCTGAAAACCGGAGTAAAAGACCGTTCGCTGTTCCCGGTGTTCTGCGGCTGCGCGCTGACAGGCCTTGGCACGGCGCAACTGCTCGACGCGGTGATGAGCATATTCCCATCACCCGCCGATTTCGGCGACCATACCGCCGACGGCGCGGAGATTGCCTCGAACCCGGACGGGAACGCGTGCGCCGTCGTTTACAAGACCCTGTCCGACCAGTACGGCAAGTTCAGCATTTTCAAGGTGCTTTCCGGCAAAGTCGCGGCGGATATGCAGCTCACGAACACGCGAACGGGAACAACCGAGAAGATGGGCCACATCTATAAAATGCAGGGGAAGAAAAGCATCGAGGTCAGCGAGATCATCTGCGGCGACATCGGCGCCGTATCGAAGCTTTCCGACACAAAGACCGGCGATACCCTCTGCGACGCAAAGCAGCTCATTACTGCAAGGGAGATCAGCTTCGCTCCGCCATGCTACTCGATGGCAATCGCGCCTAAGGTAAAGGGCCAGGAAGAGAAGATTTCGACAGGCCTGGGCAGGCTGGGCGAAGAGGACTTGACTTTCACGTACGTGAACAACCCGGAGACGAAGCAACTTGTGCTTTCCGGGGCGGGCGATATACAGCTTGACGTGCTGTGCGCCAAACTTAAGGATAAGTTCGGCGTGGAAGTCGTCTTGTCGCCGGCGCGGGTCGCGTACCGCGAGAGGATCCGCAAAAAGGTCGACGCGCACGGCAGGCACAAGAAGCAATCCGGCGGGCACGGGCAGTTTGCGGACGTCAAGATCTGGTTCGAGCCCGGCGAGGAAGAGGAGTTGCTGTTCGCCGAGGAGGTATTCGGCGGCAGCGTGCCTAAAAACTTCTTCCCGGCTGTAGAGAAAGGCCTTCGCGAGAGTATTTCCAGGGGGGTCCTGGCGGGCTATCCGGTCGTGAACCTTAAAGCCACGCTTTACGACGGGCAGTACCACCCTGTCGATTCGTCCGAAATGGCGTTCAAGACAGCGGCGCAGCTTGCGTACAAGGAGTACATACCCCAGGCCAACCCCGTTATACTCGAACCGATAGGCGTCCTTGCTGTCACCATTCCCGATACATATATGGGCGACATCATGAGCGATCTCTCAAAGCGCAGGGGCAGCCCCCTGGGCATGAATATGAACGCTGAGGGGATGCAGGTCGTCGAGGCTGAGGTCCCGATGGGCGAGATGTCAAGCTATGCCATAGACTTGAGGTCGATGACCCAGGGCAGGGGTTCGTTCACGCTAAGCTTCACGCGCTACGAGGAAGCGCCTGCGCCCGTGCAGGCCAAGATCATCGAGGAGGCAAAGGCTCTCGCTGAAGCGGAGTAGGAATTGCGGTTGACATAAAGAGGTTGAGTCTCAAAATGAGACTCAACCTCTTTATGTCAACTAATGCTGCTTAAGTAATAGCGGGAGTGTTTTGCACAGGCTTCTTGCTAAAGACGTACCAGATATAAACCCAGGCGCCGCGAAGGCTCGCCCCGGCGGCAAGCGCGATCCAGATGCCGGTCAGGCCGAGGCTCGTGTACCTCGAAAGGAAGAACGCCAGCACTACGCGCAGCGCGTTTGAAGTGCCGCTTGTTATTGAAGAAGGGATAGTTCTGCCTTGCCCCCTGAAGGAGCCGGTAGCGACGCCCTCAAGGCAACTGGCGACCTGGCACAGAGCCAGAATGCGCATATATCCCGCGCCGATACCGACGACGTCGGAGTTGTCGGGTATGAAGACGCCGTAAAGCGCTCTGCCTCCAAAGTAGAGCAGGAAGCTGACAGCGGCGCCCCAAAAGAGCATCATAGCGGAGGATATCCGAAAACCCCGCTTTATCCTGTCATACTTTGCTGCGCCGAAGTTCTGGCCGACAAAGGCAGTCAGCGCAGAGGAGAAACCGCCGCCTATCAGCCATGTCAGGCTCTCGATTTGCGAGCCGACCCGGGAAGCGGCCATGGCGTTGGCGCCGTAGGAGGCTACGAACGTCGCCGTCAGCATTGTCAAGAACGTGAACAGGAAACCTTCCGTCGAAATGGGCGCTACCCATTTGACAATCTGCTTGATGACAGCTTTTTTGAACCTCACGGTAAGGCGCATCACGGGGAAGGGCCTGTTCTTCGCTTTGAAAAGCGCTGCAAGCGAGAGGCACGCCGCGACCGCCTGCGCGATCGCCGTGGCGACGGCCGCGCCCTTGATGCCCATTCCCGCGACGAAGATAAGCAGCGGGTCAAGCGTCATGTTGAGCACGAGCCCCGCGCCGTTGACGAGCAGGGAGACTCGGGAGTTCCCTGAGCCGTTGAAGGTCCCCGTCACCGCGCCGGTCAGGAATGTGAACGGGATGGCTATACCGACTATAGCGAGGTAGTCCCGGGCGTCCTGAGCGACGTGCGCTTCCTGGATGCGGAAGAAACCGACGAGAGGGCGGCGGCATGTGATGTAGACGGCAGCCAGAGCAGTTCCGAGCAGCACGCCTATCAGTATGGAGTTCTGAGAGAAGGACAGGGCTTTGTCCCTATCGCCCCTGCCGATGTTCTGCGCGACGCCGATTTCGGCGCCCATGCGGCCAAACATCTGAAAGGACATTGAAAGCCACATATAGAGTCCTACTGTGCCCGAAGCCGCGACGGCGTCGCTGCTGAGCCGCCCCAGCCAGAACATATCGGTCAGGTTGTAGGCCATCTGGATTACCTGGGTGCCGATTATCGGCAAGGCGACCAGAAACAGCTTGTTCAGTATGCCCCCGTCTGTGAGGTTATATTTGTTCACTTTTTCCATTGAGGTTCATCTCCGTAGCCATAATACCATACGCGCAGCGAATGGTATTATCGCCATGTGGCGCGTCCCGCGCCACGGCTATAGTCCTGTATTATGGCTGTTGACAGCCATAATACCATACGCGCAGCGAATGGTATTATCGCCATGTGGCGCATCCCGCGCCACGGCTATAGTCCTGTATTATGGCTGTTGACAG
>WRJQ01000024.1 GCA_009778485.1 Oscillospiraceae bacterium | reverse complement strand
ATTTCTGCGAGAACGGTATAGAGCATACGCTAAATTTTCAAAGCCCTGAGAACCCGCCCCGCCCTCCCATTATCACCGGAGAAAGAGAAGCGCGCATAGTCGCCTTGGCTTGTGGCGAGCCGCCGGCCGGTTTCTCACGTTGGACGGTGCGGTTATTGACAGAGAAAGCCGTTGAGCTTTCTATACTCCCTGCGGCCAGCAGGGAAACGATTCGGCGAACTTTAAAAAAACTGAACTTAGACCTCACCTAAAAAAGCAGTGGTGCATTCCGGCCCAATACAGCGGCGAGTTTGTCGCCCGGATGGAAGACGTGTTGGAAACCTACTCCATGCCCTATGACAAGGAAATACCGATGATCTGCATGGACGAACAACCGGTGCAACTGCTTGGGGAAAAGCTTAAGCCCATTCCGATGAAGCCGGGAAAGCCTCGCATTCAGGACTATGAGTATGTTCGCAACGGAACTTGCAGCATCTTCGTTTTTACCGAACCTCTGGGTGGTTGGCGGCATGTCACCGCCAGTGAACGCAGGACTAAAAAGGACTGGGCGCTGCAGGTCCAGGAGTTGCTCGAAGTCCACTACCCAGACGCAAAGCGAGTCCGCCTTGTAATGGACAACTTGAACACTCATGGACTGTCATCGCTTTATGAAACATTCCCGCCGGATAAAGCGCTCGCATTATCGAAGCGTTTGGAAATACACTATACCCCGAAGCATGGCAGTTGGCTCAACATCGCTGAGATTGAACTGAACGCGATGACCAAGCAGTGTCTTGGCAGAAGGATTGATAACATCGAAGAACTGCAAAATCAGATTTCAGCTTGGGAATCCGCTCGGAACGACAGCGGGAAACAAGTACAATGGCATTTCACGACAGGCAATGCTCGCGATAAGCTAAGATGGCTATATCCTAAAATCTAATTGTGTCGCAACACTATACATATTGTACACCCTTTGCTACCAATATTTGACCAGCCTCCGCTTGCGGCTCCTTCTGCAGCCCTTCAAGCTGCTCTTTAGTCAGGCTGGTTACGTCGATAATAGTGTCGAGCGCAATGTCGAAGGCAAGCAGCTTCTTAGCGATTTCCATAGCAATCTCGGCCCGACCCTCGGCCCGGCCCTCAGCCCGGCCTTCGGCCCTGAGCTGGTTGTCATGCGAAAACACATTGCTAAACACGGCGATAAAATCCTCCTTTTCAACGACTCCTTTGGGGGGGTATAGCCGAGCGCGGCGGTTAGGTTCTCTGTAGGTCGCAAATGCGACAATGTCATTGTGCGGGTTCTGATTGCGACATCTTCTGCAATCCTTCAACCTGCTCTTTTGTCAACCCGGTTGTGGTGATAATAATGTTGAGCGCAACGCCGGAGGCGAGCATATTCTTAGCGATTTCCACAACAGTCTCGGCCCGACCCTCAGCCCGGCCTTCGGCCCTAAGCTGGTTGTCATACGAAAACACATTACTAAACACGGCGATAAAATCCTCCTTTTCAACGATTCCTTTGAGAAACCCATTCTGCTTGCATTTCATTACTGCGTAGTTGAAAGCTTCGAGAGCTGTTGCGTTACTGCTCTGCTTGCTTTCAAACTCGTTTTGGAAATATGCGTATCCAGCAAGGTAGTTGTTGACGCTCTTGTTGCTTAACGTTCCGAAGTGAATATCTATTACTGGGACGTTAATTTGCATGAAGTCCCCGCAGTCATACCTCTCATAGCTTTTTCCATATGGCTTCTTTCCGTTGTACACGACGTACAGTTCCGGTTTCGGGAACTGTATTTCCTTTTCTGTGTGGATACTGATACCCTCTCGCTCAGCCCAAAGCTCTAGCAAGTCGAAGAAGTACGCACCAATCTTCACTGCGAGGTTTGCATTTGTTGTGCTCTGGTGCTCTATCAAATAAATCAAGCGGTGATCCTTTGTAAGAAATGAGACGTCGTTGTACCGATCACGCTGCACCACTTCTGACTCTAAATCGAAGCATTCTATTTCCGCTGCGTCGAGACGCATTCCAGCGCAAGCTTCGTATAAGTCCAAAAATCGCACGTTCTCTTGGAACAAGTACTTGAATAATGTAGCTTTCTGATTTCTCTCAACATCCACCAATATAAACCACCCCTGTCTGTATTTTACCATACTCCAGCAAGATTTCAACAAAAATCTGCGCACTCGCCCCCTGTGATCAGCACGGCAGGAAAGATGAACAGCTTGCATTACCAATAATGAAGGTGATATACTCGCGTTGCGTGACTGAATCCTGTACCAGGCTCCTAAGGAGGGCTTATGAACAGTAAGAGTAAACGCAGCGAGTTGGTTCACCCACCGATCCTGCCGGTAAGCACGAACGCCGCGCTGCTGGTCATCGCGATTGTTTCGTTCGTCCTGATGGCTGCTTTCGCCGGGAAAGGCTCCCTGTGGTGGGACGACTTGTGGACAATCACATGCGTGCAGAAAGGCAGGTCTTTTTCGGAAGCGTTCGATATTATGCTATCTGATGCCCATGCTGTTCCGCCGCTGTTCTACATTATCGCATACTTCTGGATGCGCGTCGCGCCCTACGGTACTGCCTGGCTGAAGCTGCCGAGCATGGTGTTTGCCGCTGCGGGCGTTTTTGTTTGCGGGCTGAACGCGAAGAGGCTATGTGGCGACCGCGTTGCAGTCTTTGCCGCTATGTTTGCGGGTACTTCGTACTTCCTCATCACCCAGGGCGCGCTGACTTACCGCGCATACGGGCTGATGTTCCTTTTGGTCAACCTTTTGCTTTGGTTTTATATAAGGAGGGGGAGCGACGCCGGGAGGGAGCGGCTCTTCGACATACTGGCGTATGGCCTCGCCATGGCGCTATTGTTCTACACGCACTACTACGGCCTTATCGTAGCGGCAGGTTTTTTCCTGTGCGACCTGTATCTATTGATACGCAAGAGGATAAGGTTTCGCTGCGGAGTCTCGTACATGCTGGCCGGGGTACTTTTCTCGCCGCTGCTCGTGTACGCGGCGATGCGGCTCATGGAGCGAGGCGGCTCGTTCTGGCCGGCTGTGCCTACTGTTGCGGAGATATGGGTTCTGCTGGTCAAGCTTTTTGGCGACTCGATGCTGCTGCTCGTGCTTTTCTTCGTCATGGTCATTGTGTTGTTCTTTGGCAAAGCCTTGCCGTATTTCAAGGAGTATTTCAAAGATAAGGAGCGGCTTATGCTCTCGCAGTTTTCGTTCGTCAGCCTTTTCGTGCTTGTGGTCGTCATTATCTACAGCAGGTTCATCAACCCTTCCGGTTCGATTTTCGTAAGGCGTTACTTCGTCAGCATCCTGCCGATGGTGCTTATCGTGGCTGCTGCTGGGCTCGAGTTCGTGATGAAGGTATTTCTCGGCCACTTTTCGCAGAGTAGGTATCAGCAGGCTTTTTTCGTGATACTGGCCGCGCTGACGATAAGCCTTGGCACTGCTACAGCGACAAGTTTGTACTACGCGCCATACCCGCATGGCGAGCCTTACGAGCAGGCTATTGAGTGGATATACGGCAAAGAAGAGGCGCACGGCTCCGGCGCGGCGCTGGTGACGAACGCGCTCCTTGAGGGCATTGACTACTATATCACGCACGATGGCGCGCGCCCGGGGTTCAACGTGGTTCCGGGCTCGCGTTTTGGTACGCAGGGCTATGATGCATGGGAGATTGTTTACCGTTTTGACGGCCATGGTGAGCTGCCCGGCAGGGCTCTGGCGTTTCTCGAGCAGCAGTATGACTTGGTCGAGCACGACGATGATCTGGATGTGTATGTTTACCGGCGGAAGTGAGGGAGCTGCGGCAGACAGCGCTTGTAGTATTGAGCCCCACGTTTAGGACAAGGCTTCTAACGCTTACCGGTAACTCGCAGCTTCAGGAGCGCCAGGACTGTGACCAGATAGCCCAGAATGAACCTCAGCAGTTTGCGTTTCGACTTTCCCGCAAGCCTTTTCTGGAAATCAATCGGGACTTCTCCAACTTTTAGCTGCTTGTTGTTCAGCTTCATGCGCAGCATCACTTCTTGCAGCACATCGTAATTGCGCCTCGTAAGCGTCACCGCCTTGAGCTGCGCCGCTTCATATAGCCTGAAACTTCCGGAGACGTCCCGTGCCTTCGTGCCTATTGCCTTCCTCATGACGAAGTTCAGGAGCTTCGACATTATTATTGATGAGCGTACGTCGTCGGTGCTGCCTCCGCTTGTATATCTCGATCCGATAACCAGGTCGTAGCCGCTGCCGGCCATAGCGCAAATAGCCGGTATCACTTCCGGCATGTGGGAGCCGTCAGCGTCAAGGTTCAGGATATAACCGTATTTTGCCTGGCGGATACCTGTCTTGAACGCCTCTGCGTACCCCGGGGCGTCCTGCCGCACATACTTCGCCCCATGTTCGAGGCACACTCCTTCGGTGTCGTCCGTGGGCGTCTGCGTATCGACGATGATTATCTCGTACTCTGCACTGACGTCAGTCATTGCGCTGATGATTCTCGGAAGCAGGTTCCGCAGGTTTTCGGCTTCGTTATAAGCCAGCAGCAGCACGCTTATATCCACTTTATTTCTCCAATCTTTAAGATGATCGCGACGAGCGGCCGGCTCAGGCACGGCGCGGCTATTGCGGAGGCTGATATGAACATTGTACTACTATCCGGCGGTTCCGGGAAGCGGCTCTGGCCGCTGTCGAATGACGCGCATTCAAAGCAGTTCTTGAAGCTGCTTGAAAATGACCAAGGCGAGTATGAGTCGATGGTCGAGCGCGTTATGCGCCAACTGCTGTCAGCCCAGCCCGATGCCGGTATCTTTGTTTCAAGCAATGCTGCGCAGGCCGCTGCGTTGCACCGTCATATCGGGGAAGCCGAGCTGATTCTCGAACCTGAGCGACGCGACACGTTTCCGGCCATCGCGCTTGCAGCGGCATATTTGAAGTACCGGAAGCACATGGGCGAGGATGAGGTGTTTGTGGTATGCCCGATTGATGTGTATGCAGATGGAAGATACTTCGAGCTTCTGTCAGATGTAGAGAGGGTAGTGAGTTCCGGGGAGAGTATAATCGGGCTGCTGGGAGCCCTGCCGGTTTACCCTTCGGCAAAATACGGTTATATACTAAGGCAGGGCAACCGTGTCGCCGGGTTCGTCGAAAAGCCTTCGGAGGCGGAAGCGGAGCGCGTGATACAGGAAGGGGCGCTTTGGAACTGCGGCGTGTTCGCTTTGAGAATCGGGTATGTCCTTGAGCATGCCGGGGGCTATGTAGACTTCGACAGCTACGCTTCGCTGATCGAGCAGTACTCGAAGCTGCCGGTAAATAGCTTCGACTATGAGGTCGTCGAAAAAGAGAAGTCTATCGGGGCTGTCATATATGAAGGCGTCTGGAAAGACCTTGGGACATGGAACACGCTCACAGAGGAAATGCGCGGCAACTCCATGGGTGACAGGATACTCATTTCTGATAGCTGCGTCAATACGCATGTGCTCAATATGCTGGATATTCCGGTTATTGTCAATGATATTTGCGACTGTGTAGTCGTTACGAGCCATGACGGCGTTTTGGTGACAGGCAAGCAAGGGAGTTCTCATCTGAAACCGCTCGCGGATCAAATCGACTTCAGGCCAATGTATGAGCAGAGGCGCTGGGGCAGCTACCGGGTCCTGGAGTATGTTCGGGATGATCTTTCGTCTTCGCTCGTGAAGCGGATCCGCGTTGAGGCGGGCAAGTCGATCAGCTATCAGTACCATAACGGGCGCAGCGAGGTGTGGGTCGTGGTCAGGGGGGATGGCGTCCGTACGATCGATGGCGTCGAGTCGGCGGTGTCCCCGGGCAGCGTGATTCAGATAAAGATGGGGCAGAAGCACTCAATCTCGGCTGTGACTGAACTGGAACTCATTGAGGTGCAGGTAGGCGCCGGTGACTTGGTGGAAGAGGATATTGTGCGTGTATATGAGTGAAGGGGAGAGTGGGGGCAATCGCGAAATGATCGAAGCGCCGCTGATTAGTATAATAATCCCGGTTTACAATACCGAGCAATTCCTCGAAAAGTGCTTTGAGAGCGTTCTTCGGCAGACTTTCGCGGACTTCGAGGCTATTGTCGTGGACGACGGTTCGACCGACGGCAGCGCGGCTGCCTGCGAAGACTTCGCTCGCCGTGACGGGAGGGTTCGCGTGGTTCGACAGGAGAACGGGGGGCTTTCATGCGCCAGGAATGCAGGCGTTGACGCTGCGGCAGGGGAGTATATCGCGTTTCTGGACAGCGACGATTTTTTGCACCCCCGGTTTCTCGAGTTGCTGTATGGCGACGCGGTAGCTGCAGATGCGGATATTGCGGTCTGCGGGTACGTGAGAGGCGAGCCGGAGTATGAGTTCCCGGGCGTGAGTAGGGCTGGTGCTAATGCCCCCTTCGCGCACGAAGGGGGAAGCCGTCCAACGGACGGCGGGGGTTGTCTCACCCCCGCAGCCCCCGCATCCACAGCAGAAGTTGTCACCGGCGAAACCGCCTTTAAGAGGCTGCTCTCCGGCAGGAGCAACAGCGGCGGCGTTGTTTCGTGGAACAAGCTCTACAAGGCCGAACTGTTCCGAGACGTCCGTTTTCCGGAGGGGCGCGTCTTTGAGGACGCAGCTACCACATATATACTATATTACAAAGCCGGGCGCGTCAGCTTGCGCCCGGATGAGCTTTACTGCTATGTAAGGCGGCCGGGCAGCATTGTCAGCGGCGGGCTCAGCCCTCTTTCGATGCAGAGGCTGGACGCAGGCAGGGAAGCGCTTGCATTCGTGGCAGCGCACTGCCCCGAACTGCTTGACTACGCGCGGTGCTACAGTCTGATCGCTGCCATGCGGCTGATGGCTGAGATCATGGATGCCGGGGCGAGGATACACGCGGAAGAAGCGGCGGTCGTCCGCGGGGTTATTCGGGATCAATCTAAAAGCCTCGACAGAAGAAAGCGCCGCGTCGTTTCCACGCGGCACCGTGTGCTGCTGCTATTGTTGCGAGTCTGCCCCGCGCTCTACCGCAGGCTGTACCGCAGGCGTTGATGGGTGGAGGAGCATCGGGTGTACACAAGAACAGCTATTGGGACTCCGTCGCGCGTAATTGTAATCTTCTCACATTCCACCTTGTCAAGGTATATTGCGGGACTTTGAACGAAATCTGCTACTGATACTCTCAATGCTTCGAACCTCCTTCGCGCAATGATCGTTCCGTAAGAAATCAACTCTAAATCAACGCTTATGACATCTGCCTCTTGCGCTTATTCTGTATGTATTCTACCATTATCAAATGAGATTTCAACACAAATGTGCACCGAATTGTTCGCAATCCATACTGAAAGCGCCGCGTCGTTTCCGCGCGGCGCCGGAGACATTTGCGTTTTTTGGTAAGGCTGGTGAACTTGTGGGAACGGACACGCTTATCGATGATACCACGCAAGCGGAGATTGAGATTTGGTGCTACAATCCAGCGCTGCTGTCAAAGGATCTAGTCATAGTAGACGCGCTCTCTCTTGTGGCGTCAGTTGATCCGGGTAATGATGAGCGCATCGAGCAGGCCATTGACATGCTTTTGGCTAATGTGTGGGAGGATATGGCATATGGCACTTCCGGCATTAGCATCACAATGCCGTAACTATCAGGTACTAATCATCAGCTCCTATACCGCAGTGCTCGCCGCCTTCTGCTCGGCGATTATCTCTTCTATCTCCGCAAGGATGCCGTCGCTCCCCGTCAGGTGGTAGGGCTCGTAGCCGATGTCCAGGAAGTGCAATATGCCGTACCTTTCATCAAGTTCCAGAAACTGCTCGGGCGAAAGCCCGTGCTTTTTCATGTACTTGTGAGCAATCATAACCTGTAGGTAAACCCTGTTGTTTATGCCGGTCATCCTTCACACCTCCAGCCATCTGTCCCAATCGCAGTGTTCTTCTGCATCAAGCATATCGAGTATGTACAGGGGACTTTCAAAAAAAAGATACGACTCTGCGTCGATAAGCAATGAGTAGGTGCGCGTGCGCATGAATCCGCGAAGCGTTTCCGTGGCTGTTCTGCCGGTTCTTTCTGCGAGCGCGTCAACAACGTTCGTGACAAGAAGATCGGTGACGAACTCAATAGACTGCTTGTTCACCGTCATGCTACCGGCCTCCTATCAATAATCGTTAGCAGATTCGCAGCTTTTTCAGTACCAAAGTATATCTGCCGCGGTAGCCTGTCTGCGAGAATGAACTCCAGAAATATCTTTTTAGCGTTTTCGCTTTCAGGGTCTCCGTATATATGGCCAAGTAATGCGGATATGGTTATTAGCGTGTCATCGGTCGCGGGTGTGCGTCTCTTTACTCGCTGATTATACAGTACGGGTGCAGATAACGCAAGGTTCGGATTTCGTGCGTGTGGGTATCGTGCGAGATCACATTTCGTGCGAAATGCGCCGCACCTTGCTTGTCCTGCATTCTGTGAACTGCTCCCCAATGCGTTGATGGAGAGCGATGGCGGCGTCGGGTAGGGTTCATATATCGCTATGATTTCCAGCGGAATGTGCCTGTTTTACACCACATTCCGCTGGATTCGTTTCGCAGCGATGTGGGTGAAAATAGGCGAAAACATGCTGAACATATTGACAATACACGATTTTGGTGATATGCTTGTCAGCAGCATAAGCTGCGCAATCCAGCGGAAAGTGCCGGAAATTATGCACATTCCGCTGGAATGCGTCATTAACAGCAAATCGGGAGATACGAGGATGTTATGGATATTATAGGAAGGGAACGCGAGATCGAAGCTCTCGAAAACTGCTATGCGTCGGATAGATCCGAGTTTGTCGCAGTATACGGCAGAAGGAGAGTCGGCAAAACCTTTTTGGTAAAAACGCTGTTCAAGGGCAGGCTTGCATTTTACGCGACCGGCATCTTGGGCGGGAGCAGAAAGACTCAGCTTGACGCATGGAACTCCGAAATCAGGCAGCTTGGGCTTGAAGGGGTAACTGATGCAAACAACTGGATGGAAGCTTTCCGCAATCTTTTCAGAGCTGTTGAACAGATTTCCAAACGCGGGACAGCGAGAAAAGTAACGATTTTTCTGGACGAAGTTCCCTGGATGTCAACGCAGAATTCCGATTTTCTACCAGGGCTCGATTACTTCTGGAATCGGTGGGCATCCGGCAGAGACGACGTGCTGCTCATAATCTGCGGTTCAGCAGCGACATGGATTACTGAAAACATAGTCAACAACACCGGGGGGCTGCACAACAGGCTCACAAGGCATATCTATCTCAATCCTTTCAATCTATACGAGTGCGAACAATACTACAAGCGGCATAACATCCAGATGACCAGATACCAAATCGCCGAAGCGTACATGATATTTGGCGGAATACCGTACTACATGGATCAATTCCAGCCGCAGCTCAGCCTGTACCAGAATGTCGATGCAATATACTTTGCGCAAAACGCAGAGCTCCGTGATGAGTTCGCAAACCTATACAGATCATTGTTTAAAAACGCGGATGCGTATATGCGCGTCGTCGAAGCGTTGGCAAAAAAAGGCTCCGGCATGACGCGCTGCGAGCTAACCGGGGCGGATGGCATATCTGATGGAGGCACTTTGACAAGAATACTTCGCGATTTGACGCTTAGCGGATTCGTCCGGGAGTATACATCTTTCGGCAAAAAGAAAAAAGACAGCCTTTATCAACTGGTTGACTTCTTTTCTCTTTTTGACATCAGGTTCCGGTCGAAGCGGGCGGAGCACTCAAGCGACTTTTGGCTGAGATTCTCGACAACGGCGGCGTATAACGCCTGGAGCGGGTTTGCATTTGAAAAGCTCTGCTTGCTTCACTTGCCGCAGATCCGCAAAAAGCTTGGCATTTCCGGCGTCCTGACTTCCGCTTTCTCCTGGGTTGGCAAAGACGATGATTCGGGGACGCAGATCGACCTTGTCATAGACAGGAGCGACAATGTCATAAACCTGTGTGAGATCAAATTTTCTTCGGGCGAGTACCAGATTGATAAGAAGTATTCCGAGCTGCTGCGAAGAAAGAGAAGCGTTTTCGCGAGCGCAACCGACTCGCGGAAGGCAGCGATGATCACGATGGTGACTACCTTCGGTCTTAAGAAGAACATCTACAGCGCCGAGATAGCTTCGCAAGTCGTGTTGAACGACCTATTTGAGTAGGGGGTTAGACTTCGAATCGTTTGAGTTCGAGTCCCACCATTAAGAGCCTGTGTGAAAAGTCTCGCAACCATCCAATCACGCGGCTTTCTACACAGCCCCCCGGAAAGGATTGCACCTTTATGAACTACGAAGAATGGTATGAAATGTTCGTGCCGGTCGCGCCGGAGTATGAAGAGACGAAGCGCAAAGCCGTCCGCTTCATATGGGAGTCGCGCGCGGAGCCCGGCGGATATATCAAAGAGCCGATGATACGGTTCTCGAAACCGCCTGAGCGCAACTGCTTCTCGTGGCATCAGGTTTACTTCGCGCTGACTATGAGCAATGCGGATTTGGCCGCCGCGACGCTTATGAACATGTTCCCCAATCAAGACGAGTTCGGCGAACTGCCGGACCTCATGACGGAAGACTACATTAATATAACAGCGACGAAGCCGCCGATACACGGCTACGGTCTGCTGCGCATGATGGAGCGGTTCGGTGACAGACTCGCCCCGCCGCAGGCTGCACCAGCACCGCCGCAGACTGCACCCGCCCCGCCGCAGGCTGCACCAGCACCGCCGCAGACTGCACCCGCACCGCCGCAGGCTGCACTCGCCCAATCGCAGGCTGAACCCGCACCGCCGCAGGCTACACTCGCCCCGCCGTAGCGCGAACGCATGTACGACGGGCTAACGAAACTCTTTGGCTTCTGGACGACCCTGCGCGACACGGACAACGACGGCGTACCACAGTACAATCACGGCTGCGAGAGCGGATACGATTTTTCGCTGATGTTCGCCAAAGGAGTCCCCGTGGAGACTCCCGACATCATCTGCTACGTCGCGCTGCTGGCCGAAGCGCTCGCGCAACTCGCTGCCGGATTGTCGAAACCCGGCGACGCAGCCAAATGGCGCGAGAAGTCAGACTTCCTGCTCGGCAAGCTCTTTACAGAGTTCTGGAATGGCGAGCGTTTCATCGCGAAACTCTCCGGGCTGCACGAAACAGTCGTCTTCGATGAGCTCGAAGCATATCTGCCGTTTATGCTGGGCAAGCGCCTCCCGCCGGAGATAGCGGGCAAAATGGCAGCAGATCTTCAAGCAAGCTACACCTCGCCGCACGGCCTACTCTCCCGGCCGAAAGACGGCAAACCCGGCACAATCATGGGCTTTTCTCAGGTGAAGATATTGCCCGGGCTGTTCGAGACCGGGCATCGCGAGCAAGCGCTGCGCCTGTTGAGAGGCTTCGTCGACCACGGGGCGGAGCACGATCCCGTGTTCTTCTTTTCCGAGGACGGTTCGAACCTCGGAACGAATCAGTTCACGAGCATGAGCGCGCTATCGGCTGCGCAATGGCTTGCCTGCGCGAATTTTCTCTACGAAAACGAGGCTCCTATGAGCATGTCGAGTTCGAAGCCCGCCCCCCTACAGGAGGTTGCGATATAATATGAGTACAATAACTTTGGAACACCGGGCCGATGACGGCTCCCCGTACCTGCTCCTTCGCAACAGCGAATACAACACGCAGCGCCTCATATACATCGAAGCGCTGATAGATAATAAGCTGCTCTCTTCAATGCCGGGAAGCATCGAGTTCAGGGCGGAAGGCCCGGCGCTCATGCGCATCAGGGGGCGCGGGAGTGCCGCGCTT
This sequence comes from Oscillospiraceae bacterium, assembly GCA_009778485.1. Taxonomy (GTDB): domain Bacteria; phylum Bacillota; class Clostridia; order Oscillospirales; family Oscillospiraceae; genus WRMH01. The sequence continues at coordinate 14,594 of WRJQ01000024.1, read as the reverse complement.
CGCCTGCGTTTCGATGATATGAAAATGTTCGAGAACGCCTGCCCCCGGGAAGACGGAAGCATCGAAGCGGCTTTCATGCAAACAGGCAAGCTGCTGATAGTCCCGCTTCGCGGAGCGTTGTGGCATAATGCCATGTGGCTCCCCGCACCGGCAAAGACAGATGATTTCATCCTCGACTTGCTACCATCTGTCGAGACCTTGGAGTTCGAGGCGGCAATCCACGCGTACTACTCAAATGGCGTCAGAAACGATACGTACCGGGATTTTGAAGAGCTGTAAGCGCCGTGGAGCGCGGCTTGCAATTGCGCTGCAACTGCGCAGTCTGTTGCATTACGGATAAGCCGTGCGGCTTCCCGTACTGCACATCAACAGCGCATCAACTACGCAGCCTTCTGCGCCGCCCGACCTGTGTAGCAATAATCCAAACCAGCGCCTCGTCTTTGCTGCGCAGGTTGACCTCGACGGTACTGAACGCTATGCCGTGCTTTTTGCAGATTGCGTACCTGTTGTGACCGTCGATCAGGGTGTCGCCCCACACAACCAGAGCCTCGAGGCAGCCATTTTCGACGATGTTTTCTTCGAGCAGCTTGAAGGTTTTGGCGTCCAGAGCGTTCGATAACGCCTTAAAATCTTTGTCGATAATGATGTTTTCCATGATGAACTCCCATACTTTATGTGTATTTCGGCGTTTATTGGGCAAAACCCAATCATTACCGATAAATCCAGCATAAGGTATGAAGGAACTTGAAGGTCAAGGGGAATTTTGAAAAAAAGTGAGAAAATTTTGGGATATGTAGAAGTACCTGTAGAAATCCCGCCACCAACCTACATATATAAAAAATTCTAACACCGTAAAACCAAAGTGTGGTATACTGCATCTATAAACCATAAAGGCGACCTTCCGCGGCCGAAAGCGACCGCACCGGCCGCAAAAAATAACTCAAAGGAGTGTATATGATGAAACAGAGAAAGAAAAGGAGCCTGGCTATCCTGCTGGCGCTGATGATGGCGATCAGCCTGCTCGCTACCGCGCCTCTGGCTACAGGCTCGGAGAGCAGCCCGGTTCAAGTGACCGAGCACCCCGTCGGAGCGTCGTACATGCTCAACCAGACCGCAGTCCCACTCAGCGCGAAGTTCTACGTTCCCGCAGGGGTAGCCTTTACACAACCCACGGACTCTCAGATAAAAGTGCAGTGGTATTGGAGCCTGACGAATTCGAACGAAAACCGCGATAACGGGCTTGGCGAGACTATTGTCACGGACTGGACCGGGCAAACGCCGTACGAACACCAAACGAAGTACACCCCGCCGACGAACGCAGTCGGAGTCAGGTATTACTTTGCGGTTCTGGAGTATCAAGTGGCGGCCCCCGCTGTCACGCATATCGGCACCAACGTCGAAACCAGGTACGCCGTGACGCGCCCCGCGATGGTCGAAGTGGGTGCAGCTCCTCAGCCGCAGATGTACAGGTTCCTGGTCGAGAAAGTCGACGAGGATGGCAATCCCCTTGAGGGCGCGGTATTCTCGCTGGATCCGGATGAAGCGCAAACCTGGGGGCCAAGCGAGTCGTATGAAGCTGTCTCGGAAGCCAACGGGCTTGCGCTGTTTTATGTTGCCGAAGGCGCATACATACTCAGCGAAAAGCAGGCTCCGGAAGGCTATACGGCCTCGAGCGATGAGTACACTATCTGGGTTGGTGATGTCATTTACGAAGTAATTGACATTAGGACACAAAACTTCAAAGAATATGAGACCATCACATTCGTCAACAAAAAGACGCCCGAGCCGTCGAGAAAAGGCATAGACGTGCTGAAGGTCGATAATGAGGGGAACCCTCTCGCCGGCGCGGTAATCCGCATAGAGGGGTTGACCGCTGCCGGAGTCCCGAGGGTATACGACGAGACGACGGACGACGACGGCGTTGCGACGTACTATCTGGAAGACGGAACCTACACAGTCTCGGAGTTCAAGGCTCCGGAGGACTACATAGCATCCGGCGATACTCACAAGATCGTCGTTACCCCGGACGGCGTGTTCATTGACAGGGGAGCCAATGACGTCGTCAAGTATGATCCGTTAATATTCGTCAACTACCCGATACCGACGCTCGATGACGACCACTTCGCGTATATGCAGGGGTATCCGACAGGCGACTTCAAGCCCTCGAAGAGCATGACCCGCGCCGAAGCCGTCGTCATGTTCTCCCGGCTGCTCATGGAGAAAATGAACACGGATGACGACTACTCGGAGGACGCAGCGTTCTTCCCCGATGTCTTGCCGTCTGACTGGTTCGTGCACGAGGTTGGATATTTGCAAAAGCTCGGTACTCTCACGGACTACTCGCGCGATGAGAACTTCCGGGGCGATGACCCGGTGACCCGCGCCGAGTTCGCGACTCTCGCGTCCCATTTCGCCACCTTGACCTATACCGATACTAACGAGTTTACGGATGTGCCGAACGACCACTGGGCGGTAAAGTACATTAACTCCGCTGCAGCCAAAGGCTGGGTTGAAGGGTACGATAACGGTGGAGTCAGGACGTTCAAGCCGGAGGGGTACATAACGCGCGCAGAGGTCGTCACGCTTGTCAATCGTATGACCGACAGAAGATGCGACACTAATTACGTGGAAACAAACTATGACGCGCTGCCGAGAACGTACTCAGACATCGACGATTCACACTGGGCGTATTGGCATGTAATGGAAGCGTCGACAGGGCATGACTTCGAGCTGGATGCTGCCGATGATGAAATCTGGATCGGCCTGCACCCCTTGCCGTAGATAATAGTTAGTGGTTAGTAGTTAGTAGTTGGATGCGGGCGGCGCACAACGCCGTAGGGCGGGGTCTAGCTCATATTGAGCTTCACCCCGCCCCATTTGTAGGTATATCTCAGTAGCTGGCATAAGGCCTGAAGAACCTAACTCCTCACTACTAACTCCTCACTACTAACTCCTCACTACTAACTAACAAAGTTATTCTTCGTAGTACATATACGCGCAGAACAGGTGCTTGTTCGTCTTTATCACTTCTCCGCCCGCGCGCACATAGGGGTACTCGATATCGTCGGCATCGACCGCGTGGATAGCGCCGATCTCGCCGTTTGACAGCATGACAGGCTTGTTGACCAGCTCGCCCGGCATGTTCCTTATGAACAAATCGACAAGACTGGGATCCAGGTCGGCGGCGAACTGATTGTTGAGCATCGCGATAATATGAAACGGACTGTTGGCGTCCTTATAAGCGCGCCGCGAGACCATGGCGTCATAAATATCGGAAACGGCCGTGATCCGGGCCTCGAAAGGGATCCCGTCCCCGGTGACGCCATGCGGGTAGCCCTTTCCGCTGAACTTTTCGTGATGCCCGATTGCGCCCTGCCTCACCGCGTCCGAAAAAGCGGGCAGCAAGTCGTAGCCATACGAGGGGTGCGTTTTCATAACCTCGAACTCCGCGACAGCCAGCTTGCGCGGGGCGTGAAGGATCTCGGGAGGGATCATCGCCTTCCCCGTGTCATGCACAAGGCCGGCCAGCACCAGAACTTCGATATCGTCCTTAGGCAGCTCAAGCCATTTGCCGATGAGGCCGTTTAGCAGGCTGACGTCGGTACAATGGCGCTGGAGGTACTCGTCCGCAGGCGCGATCGCGTTGACCAGCTCCAGTATCCTATCCGGATTCGTATTTGAGATCCAGTCCGAGAGCTCCTCCGAAACCTCAAACAGCGACTCATGCGATAGGGAGCTTGTATCGGTAATCTCCTCGAGCAGGGTGAGCGTCTCTTCGACGACGTCTACATACCCTGTCTCCATCTCCTGTTCGCTTTGGCTCACGAGCTTGCATGAAAGGTTGTGTTCCAGCAGCATTTTCCGCGTTTCAATCGACACGCGGATTATATTTTCACCGGCGTTCAGGCGTTTGAGCGCGGCGATTTGGGACACTTGGAGCGTCCGGCCCTGCCTCAGCAGCAGGACGGAACCGTCGGAACCGTAAATATCATGGGGAGTGACCATGCCATCGAAAAGGAGATCCATCGTGGCGGTCGTCTCGCCCCTTGACTCAGCGAAAGAATCCAAAAAAGCTGCCCCCCCTACTCAGTAAAACCGGCAACCGAATTCTGAAAAGTCAGGCGGTGAATCCAGGCAGAATACCACTTCTGCGGTCAGCACTTTTTCATCATCGCCGATTTTCATGTGCAGTTGAAATTTGTTGCCGACGGTAAGGGCGTTAAACACGGCGCGAAAACGCATACCGCTTTTGCTGATGTTGATGAGTTGGGTAGTCAGCGGCGTGTGCAAAGCGTGCAGCTTATCTTCATAAACGAGATTGGAAATGTGCGCAGGCAGGTTTATGCTGTATCGCGTCTCCCTGCGATTCTCTTTCCGGCTCTCTCTAAATAGCTTCAGTATCGAGCGCCCGCCAAGTTTCTGGTATCTGCCTTGGTAGACGTATGGGAGCGGGGTCGTTAGTATGAGGACTTCGTATTGCTGCCCGGTGACGAGTTCTTGCGTTTCATGCAGCTCGATGTAGTTTTCGATTTTGTGGTGCTGCTTTATCTTCACGTTGGCGATTTGCTCGCCTTCGGTGCTGTAGATCAGCGCGTTGCAGTCATTGAAGTCTTTGTACATACCCGAAACTCCTTGTCTTGTATTCAACGAATGAAAGCATAGCACAGTTGTGTCGAATATTCAATCAAAATCTACTCTTTCTTCACCTCGGCGAAATCAAGCAATCGCAAGGCTTAGAGCAGCCTCCATAAGTGTGAAAAAAAGTGTGAAAATCACCGCAAATGCCCCGCAATTTGCTATTTCGCAACGTATATGGTATTCTTGGAGCAATAAACGAATAAACAAACAATCACGAAGCAAAACACCCTAGGAAAGGTGAAAAACAATATGCAAGGGAAAATGAAAGTCGCCATAATGGAAGGCATAGGGAAAATCAAATACGAACAATGGGACATACCGCAGATCAAACCCGGAGAAGCGCTGATAAAACTCGACCACGTCGGAGTATGCGGATCGGACCTGCACTACTTCGACCACGGCAGAATCGGCGACTTCATAGTCGAACCGCCCTTCGTCCTCGGCCACGAAGCAGCCGGAACCGTAATCGAAGTCTCGCAGGATGTGAGCCACCTGAAACCCGGCGACAAAGTCGCGCTCGAACCCGGGAAAACCTGCGGCGAGTGCGAGTTTTGCAAAAGCGGCCGCTACAACCTCTGCCCGGACGTCGTGTTCTTCGCGACCCCGCCGGTCGACGGAGTGTTCTGCGAATACGTAGCGCACGAGGCGGCGCTGTGCTTCAAGCTCCCGGACAACATGACTACAGTTGAAGGCGCGCTCATCGAGCCGCTCGCTGTCGGCTTCCACGCGGCCAACCAGGGCGGGGCGCATATCGGCCAGACAGCCGTCGTGTTCGGCGCAGGCTGCATCGGCCTCGTATCCATGCTCGCGCTCCATGCCGAAGGCGTCAGCAAAGTCTATGTCGTGGACGTAGTGCAAAAAAGGCTCGAGAAGGCATTGCAGCTCGGCGCGGCAGGGATCATCAACCCGAAAGATGAAGACCCTGTCATAGCGATCCGCAAGCTGACCGGCGCGCACGGCTGCGACCTTGCGATTGATACAGCCGGAGCTGACGTCACGATCGAACAGGGGATCAACCTTGTGAAGAAAGGCGGGACAATCGTCTTCGTAGGCTACAGCTCGGGGGAGACCGTCAATATGCCGATGAACGTCGCGATCAACAAAGAACTGACATTCAAGACTATTTTCAGGTACAGGCACATTTACCCCATGGCGATTGAAGCTGTTAGCAGCGGCAGGGTGAAACTTGCCGACCTGGTCACGAACTACTTTGACTTTGACGATCTGCAAAACGCTCTGGAGCAAAGCATCAAAGACAAAGAGAACATTGTCAAATCCGTCATCGCAATGTGAGTTAGGAGAAACACATATGAACAACGACGAACTGCAAACTATGTGCAAAACGATTAGGGAAGACATCCTGGTCATGATCAACAAAGCGAAGTCCGGGCATCCGGGCGGCTCCCTGTCCGCGACAGAACTTGTCACGGCGCTCTACTTCGGAGGCATACTCAATTACGACGCGAAAAAGCCGGACTGGGACGGCCGCGACTACTTTATACTCTCAAAAGGCCACGCCTGCCCCGTCGTGTACGCCGCGCTTGCCCGCGCCGGCTTCTTCCCCCTTGAAGAACTCGGCAAGCTGCGCAAGCTTGGCGCGATACTGCAGGGGCATCCGAACGCCTTGCACACCCCCGGCTTCGACTGCTCGAGCGGCTCGCTCGGGCAAGGCCTATCCATCGCGAACGGCATAGCCCTGGCGATGAAAAAGCAAGGCAAGACGAACCGCGTCTATTGCCTCATGGGGGACGGCGAAATCCAGGAGGGGCAGATATGGGAGGCGGCTATGACAGCCTCGCAGCACAAACTCGACAATATCTGCGCCATGCTCGACTCGAACGGAATCCAGCTCGACGGGCGGGTGTCGGATATCATGGAAGTCGAACCCGTCAAGGAAAAATGGGCGTCGTTCGGCTGGAACGTCATCGAGTGCGACGGCCACGACGTTGGCCGGGTTATGGACGCCTACGCTTCTGCCGCAGCCACTCAGGGCAAGCCGTCGATCATAATCGCGAGGACAATCAAGGGCAAAGGCGTTTCATTCATGGAAAACGACGCAAACTGGCATGGCAACGCGCCAAACGACGAGCAACTTGCCGAAGCGCTCGCGGAAGTCCGCGCAAAGGAGGCATATTAGCGTGAAAAATCACGCTAATAGGGGGAATGTGCCAATCGCTCCCCCTGCGGGGAAATCCGCGACGCGCGGGGAAATCCGCGACGCGCGGGGAACCGCGATTTGATGCACAAAAAGTCCATTCCTTTTCATGGACGATTTGTGCCTGAAGTAAAACGAAAGGAATGGACTTTGTAATGCAACATGAACTCATTCCAACCCGTGACGGATACGGCAAAGCACTTCTCAAACTGATCGAAGAGGATAAACGCATAATCGCGCTGGACGCTGATGTCGCGAAGTCGACCAGGACAGCGTGGGTGGCCGCGAAGTACCCGGAGAGCTTCATAGACATGGGGATCTGCGAGCAGGATCTCGTCGGGACATCCGCAGGACTGGCGATAGGCGGCATGATACCGTTTTGCACTACCTACTGCGTGTTCCTTGTAGGCCGCGCGTGGGACCAGATTCGGACAACAGTGTGCTACAACAACCTGAACGTGAAGTTCGCCGGGGCGCACGCCGGAATATCCGTCGGCCCGGACGGCGCGACGCACCAGTCTCTCGAAGATGTCGCGCTGATGCGCGTACTGCCGAATATGAGGGTCATCGTACCCTGCGACAGCATAGAAACGGAAAAAGCCGCCATAGCGGCGGCAAAGGCTGAAGGCCCGTTCTTTATCAGGTTCGGGCGCGAAGCTGTCCCTGTCATCACATCGGAAGATACGCCTTTCGAGATCGGCAAAGCGAACACGATGCGCGATGGCGATGACGTCGTGGTCTTCGCTAATGGCGCGCTCGTGTACGAAGCGCTGGTTGCTGCGGAGAGGCTCGAAAAGGAAGGCGTCAGCGTGATGGTCGTAAACCTGCACACAGTCAAGCCGCTCGACGCCGAAGCAATACTGGCGGCCGCGAAGAAAACCGGCGCAGTCGTTACCGCCGAGGAGCATCAGATAATCGGGGGGACAGGCAGCGCGGTTGCAGAGCTGCTCGCGCAGCATTGCCCGACGCCTATGGAGATGGTGGGCGTCCGTGACGTCTTCGGCGAGTCGGGGACAGGCGAGGAGCTGATGAAGAAGCACGGCCTCTCAGCCGACGGCATCATCGCCGCAGTGAAGAAAGTCAAGAAATAGGCCGCCCATGCCCCCTTCGCAAACTACTAACTACTAACTAACCCAGGAGCCAGCCCTCCAGGCAAACGCCCGTATCCGGATCGATCCTGCGCGCGAACGCCTCAGGATAATCCCTCAACCAGCCGGCCATCTCCTCGTCCGTTACCTTAGCCACCTCCGTGAGGAAACCCGAAGTCGCCATGCCGGTCGAATTCTTTGACGTCATCCCCGTAGGCGTAATCAAGTTGATGGCGCCGCCCCGGTCCAGCACACCCGGGATAATCGTATCGACGCGCGCGCCGTGGTCGATATAGCACACGCCCGGCATGAGCCTCGGCGTAACGTACGCCCCGCAGAGCACCGCGCCGCGCTCATTGAAAACCTTGACAATATCCCCATGCGCGATACCGCGCCTATCCGCCTCCGAAGGATTCAGCCAGCACGGCTCGTACTGGTAGCCATCCTTCGCGCGGATTTTCATCGTCTCGATTTCGCGGTTCCAGATAATATCGTCGCACTGCGCGTGCATGCGCCACCTGCCGTGGTTCGACATACAAAGCAGCGGATAATCCTTCGCGCGTTCTGACGTGATCCGCTCATCGTGCGTCTCGCTCTTTTCGACCCACTTTGGCACAGGGGGGCGCTCAGGGTCGTCCGGCATATACTTCTCAATGGCGGAAGAAGAGAACTCGAGCAGACCCGTCGGCGTCGTGAGCGGATTGCCGTCAGGATCCTCAAAGAACTTCCGCATGCCCGGCGGCAGGTCAATCGCGCCTTCTTTGCACGGTATCACGAAAATCTTCTTCTCGCTGAACTCCTCCCAGGACATGCGCTCCTCGCAGCCCGTCGCTTTGTAGAAGAAGCGCACACGCTCCTCCTCGGACAAGTTGCCGGTGTAAGCGTCGAAATACTCCTTGCCCAGCTTCTCCGCGACCTTCGCGCAGACGTCGAAATCCGAAAGCGACTCGCCAACAGGCTCGCAGCAAGGGCCTTCGAGATATATTGATGTGAAAGCGCCGCTCGAGAGGTCGTTGCAGATATCGTTCATCTCAAACTTCGTGGCGACAGGCAAGACCAGGTCGGCGAAGCAGCAGTCGTTCTCCAGCCACGGATGCTGCGCCACAATGCACTCGATGCTTTCGTCCTGCATAGCCTTTATGGTAAGGTTCCCGTCGTTCCAGCAAGTCGTCTGGCACGGCGCGTCCGTCCATATCATATGTACGCGAGACAGGCCGGGGCGGGGGTAGACGATCTTCTCGAACTGGTACTCCGTCGTCGGGAGCCTGTAGTTGCCCGGCTGGGCTATCTGGCTTGAAGAGAAACACTGCAGGCCATACCACTCGGCCTCGCCTTCGAGGATTGCTCTATGAATAAGCACGCGCGGAATGAACTGCTGCGGCGCAGGCAGGACTTTGAACAAGTCCACAAGCTCCGGCGCGCGCGCTTTCTGCGCGTCGTTTAGCTCAAAACGCTTCATGTTGATATCCGGCGATACATCCCCCGCGACAGGGCGCAGCGGATCCGCAATAGCGGGCAGCGCCGGCACGAACTCGCCCTGGAAAGGCAGCGGGAAATCTACATTCCAAAGGTTGAACTCAATCATCTTCGCCTGATGCACGCCCGGGCTGCCGAGCGCGCGCATGCCGAGCAGCATAGCCTCGAGCCTGCCGGGCTCCGAGGCGTACGGCCCGCGGATCAAGCTGCCGCCGTTGGAGTGGATGATGCTCGCGACCTTCCGCGCCCAGTCGCGCGCGAGGGCCTTGATAGTCCACTCGGAGACCCCGCACTTGGGGCTCGCCCATTCGGGAGTCTTAGGCTCGCCGTCTTCGCGCCCGAGGACATAATCCTCGAACTTCTCAAAACCGTAGGAGTGAGTACCGATATACTCCTTCTCATAAGTCCCTTCGGTCATCCAGATATACGCGATAGCGAGCTGAAGGGCGGCGTCTGTATTCGGGAGGATAGGGATCCACTTATCCGCGTGGACGGCGGCGCCGTAGTTGAGCTCGGGGCATATATATACGCTCTTGAGGCCAATCTGCGTGAGCCAGTAGCACAGCCGGCTCGGGAGCTGCCCGACAACGCCCAGCGGCGTCGTTTCCGGGTCGCAGCCCCAGAAAAGCAGCAGCTCGGAATGCTCGGCGATATCCGGGTAAAGGTTCGTCATAGGCATCATCTCGCCCACAGGCTCGCAGCCCCAGACATGTTTCGCCCCCCAGAACCAGCCTTCCCAGCTATCCATGTTGCGCATCTGCAGCGTGTAACCGCCCAGCAGCGAAAGCAGCCTGTTCGGGCAGCCGTGGCTCGGCGCTACGTGCTTGCCCTCGCCATGCATATCAGCCTGGCACAGCACAGCCTCCGGGCCGTAAGTCTCCTTCATGCGGACGAGCTCGCCGGCGGCAATCTGCGCAGCCTCATCCCAGCTAATGCGGACATACCCCGACTTGCCGCGGTTTTGGGGATTGCGCTCGCCGTTAGGATCCCAGTCTACGCGTTTCAGCGGGTAGCGTACGCGGTTTTTCGAGTAGACGCGGGATTTGTAGCCGAGGCCGAACGGCGAGATCGTCACCCTGTCCGGCGCCCGGAAACGGCTGCCGCGCGCTTTTATCTCCCAGGGGTTGCAGTATTTGTCAGTATACTCTTTGTCGTAAAAATAAGGCCTGATGCGCGTTATTTTTCCGTCGGTCGAGTCGACAAGGCTCGGGCCGCCGCTCTCCGGACCAATCAGACTGATGCCTTTGATGTTCTGCACGTCAGGTTTAAACTTTGTACTCATATCCGTCCGTCCTTTCAAAGCATTGCTTAGGGGGGTGCACAGGTTCGTTCCACAACAGACTATATCATATATGGAACGAAAATGAAATGAGGATTTTACACAGAGCATAGTTTGAATGATACACCATTCAAAATGCGCCCTCTTGCCATAGCGGCAAAACCCTGATAGAATCGTACCGTACACAGCAAACGGCGCAAAGGAGCGTGATACAAACATGGGAAAAACACTCGTATTAGCGGAAAAACCGTCAGTCGCCAAAGACATAGCCAGGGTGCTGGGCTGCCGCCAGGGCGGCGACGGCTGCATGACAGGCGACCGCTATATAGTCACATGGGCGCTGGGGCACCTCGTGACGCTCGCCGACCCTGAAACATACAGTAAAGACTACAAAGTATGGAACATGGAATCCCTGCCGATGCTGCCTCCAAAAATGCAACTTGTAGTCATCAAAGAAACGTCGAAACAATATAATATAGTGCAAAACCTGCTCAGGCGGGCAGACGTCAGCGACATAGTGATAGCCACGGACGCCGGGCGCGAAGGCGAACTCGTCGCGCGATGGATACTCACCAAGTCCGGCTGCAAGAAACCTGCAAAAAGGCTGTGGATATCCTCGCAGACCGACAAAGCAGTCCGCGAAGGCTTCCAAAACCTCAGACCCGCCGCAGACTATTACGACCTCTTCCAATCCGCCGAAGCCCGCGCGGAAGCCGACTGGCTCGTCGGGCTCAACGTCACCAGGGCGCTCACCTGCAAGCACAACGCAAGCCTCTCGGCGGGACGCGTGCAGACCCCGACGCTCGCGATGATCGTCGCGAGGGAGCGCGAGATCAAGGAGTTCGTGCCAAAAGCATACTACACCATAAAGGCGAAGTTCCCCGGCTTCACCGCGACGTGGGCGGGCGAAGGCGGCCAGACGCGAGTAAGCAAACGCGAAGACGCCGAAGCGGTGCTGCAACGTACAACCGGCAAGCAAGGCGTTGTCTCCGAAATCCACAAACAGTACAAGCACAGCCCGCCCCCCGCCGCCTACGACCTCACGGAGCTCCAGCGCGACGCGAACCGCAAATACGCGTACACGGCAAAAGAAACGCTCTCCCTCATGCAGTCGCTCTACGAACGGCACAAACTGCTGACATACCCGCGCACGGACTCGCGCTACATAACGGACGACGTCGTCCAGACGCTGCCCGACCGCCTGCGCGCAGTCGCGACCGGGCCCTACAGGGACCTCGCCGGGCAGCTCTTGAAAACGCGGCCGCTTTCGACAAGGTATATCGTAGATAATAATAAGGTAGGGGACCACCACGCGATAATACCGACCGACGAACCCGCCGAGCTGTCCTTCCTGACGCCGGAGGAACGCAATATATATGACCTCGTAGTCCGCAGGTTCCTGGCCGTGCTGATGCCCGCGTTCGAGTACGAAGAGACAAAGCTGACCATAACCATAGGCAAAGACCGCTTCCAGGCTAAGGGCAAGATAGTCAAAGCTCCCGGCTGGAAAGCAGCCTACGGCGCGCAAGCGGAGGATGCGGAAGAAGACGAAGACGCCGACTCGGACGTCAAGGAGCAGACCCTGCCCCAAATTCAGCAAGGGGCGAAGCTCGCGATGCAATCCTGCGCCATTGCCGAGGGCAAGACAAAGCCGCCGGCCAGATATAACGAAGCAACGCTGCTAACAGCAATGGAAAACCCGGGCGGCAAAGAGATGAGCGCCGAAATGCGCTCCGTGCTGAAGTCGACGAGCGGCCTCGGCACGCCCGCCACGCGCGCGGACATCATCGAAAAGCTCTTTTCATCATTTTATGTCGAACGCCGAGGCAAAGAGATCGTCCCGACGTCAAAAGGCATCCAGGTTGTCGACCTCGCGCCCGAAGACCTCCGCTCAGCGGAGCTGACTGCGAAATGGGAACAGGAACTCGCGCTGATTAGCAAAGGGCAGGCAAAGAAAAGCGCATACATCGAGCAGATGCGCAATTACGCCGCCGGCCTTGTCTCCGCAGTGGCTGCGAGCGACGCCAAGTATACGCATGATAACGCGACGAGGGAGAAATGCCCGGACTGCGGCAAGTTCCTCCTCGACGTGAACGGGAAAAAAGGCAAGATGCTCGTATGCCCGGACCGCGACTGCGGCTACCGCAAAAGCGTCTCCCTGCAGACAAACGCGCGCTGCCCGAACTGTCACAAGAAGCTCGAGATGCGAGGCGAAGGCGAGAAACGGCTGTTTGTCTGCATCTGCGGCTACAGAGAGAGGCTCTCCGACTTTGAAAAGCGGCGCGAGACAGCCGGAGCGTCAAAACGCGACCTGAACGATTATTTCCAGAACCAAAACAAGCAAAACGCGGGCGCCGGCGAGGGCAAGTCAGCCCTGGCCGAACAGCTCGCGAAATGGGCCGAACAACAAGAACAGTAGGGTCCCCGGCCGCCCGCTCAAAATTCTAGTTGTATATCAAAATGATAGACAACTAGAATTTTTTTGCACATAGCCCCCTCAAGCCCCCTTCGCGCGATGCCGTCGTTGCGGGCTTGACCTGCAACCCCCTCCGGTATGGCAATCATATACCCACGTATACCCCTCGCTAAAAACTCTTGCACATCTACCGCTACGCTGTTATAATGATACAAACTGATACTAAATAGAATCACAGCGGAGGCAAACATGGAAGCAACTCTCTATGCAAAGATACTATCAGATGATTGCATCACCGATCTGAGGAAACTAGGATACAAATACCCGGACGTAGACATAGGCGAGCTTATCGGCCTGCTGAAGACGAGCGTGTACAAAAGCATCCCCGTTTGGGACTTTAACGGCAACGACATAGTATACATGGAGAACATCGCGAAAGTGAAGATGAGCGCAGTCAAGTTGCTGCTCACGCCGCAGAACTCCGGAAGTACCTTGGGCCTCAAAGCAATGGAAGGAGAGATCGCGTCAACGCTTGCGATAGAAAGTATAGACTTCAACAGGGAGAGCGTAAGAAAGATACTGCGGGGATACGCCCCGGTAGATGAGCACGAAAATAGGATATACGGCCTCAAGAAAGGTCTTGATTATATTTCGCAACCGGGAAACACCATGTCGGAAGAAAACATTTTCGCGCTGTATGACATGGCGATAGGGCAGTACCTTCAAGGCGAGGACAGACTGAATGCAGGAGCGCGCTACAGGCATGACGACGTATATATTATCGGACAGACAATCGAACATACAGGGCTCCCGCACCAGAAGCTGCCAAGCTACATTGAGCGACTTGCCGCATTCATTGGCCGGGACAGAATAATGGACGACCTGATTAAAGCAGCAGTCATCCACTTCTACTTTGCATACCTACATCCGTACTTCGACGGAAACGGCCGGATGGCTCGTATGCTTCATATGTGGTACTTGCGGCAGCAAGGCTACTCATCCGCCCTGTTTATCCCGTTTTCCAGCTATATTGAGCGCAGCAGGCAGAAATATTACAAAGCATACACTCTCATTGCAGAGAATGCGAAGATCAGCAAAGTGATTGACATAACGCCATTCCTCGTATACTTCATCGAGAACGTATATAACAAGTTGGAGGCGCCGGAACTGCAGCATGACGCGCTCCAGATATTCGGTGAAGCTCTTGAGAAAGGCGAAATCACCGAGAAAGAAAAGGATTTGTGGAGCTTCGTCCTGTCTGCCTACGGAGACGACGGGTTTTCAACAAAGCAGCTTGAGCGCGACTTCCGTAATGCTGCATACGCGACAATCCGCGGATTTGTGTTGAAGTTCACAAAGCTACAACTGCTAACAGCGCAAAAGTACGGCAACCGTGTAAAATACGCCGTGAAAACGCACCGCTGAATGCCCCCCCCCCCCAAATCTAGTTGTATATCAAAAAGATAAACAACTAAAAATTTTTTTCCCCAAAGCCCCCCCAACCCCCCGCCCCCCCCTTTTTCGCCCCAAACCCGAAGCAAC
>WRJQ01000023.1 GCA_009778485.1 Oscillospiraceae bacterium | reverse complement strand
CTGGTCGCGGCGGTACTCGCCAAGGGTGTAGAGCCCCCCGTCGGGGTCGGCTTCGCTCAGCTTCACTTCGGGCAGCAGGCACCCCCCGCCGTTAAGGTCGCGGAACAGCTCGCCCGGCAAATCCGCCGCCACTTCGTCAAGCAGATCGTTTATCTCGTCTATCGTATACATTCACCGCTACTCCGATACATTATGGTTAATAAAGGGGATTTCGCTTTATGAGAAAAACCAAAATAGTCGCTACCATGGGGCCGGCTACGGACGACCGCGAAGTACTGCGCTCCTTGATACGCGCGGGCCTCGACGTCGCCCGGTTCAACTTTTCGCATGGCACGCACGAGGAGCAGACTGCCAGGATCAACAACTTCCGCGAAGTCTGCGGCGAGTGCGGCGCTACGATTGCAATGCTCGCGGATACCAAAGGCCCGGAAATCAGGCTCGGGACTTTCGAGGAAGGCAAGGTCGAGCTTGTCGCCGGCAACCCGTTTACCCTCACCGCCGACGAAATCTCCGGCAGCGCATCCCGCGCATCGATATCTTTCGCAGGGCTGCCTAAGGAGGTAAAGCCCGGAACGCGGATCCTGATTGACGACGGGCTTATCGAACTCTCTGTCGACTCGGTTTCCGGGAACGATATCCTGACGACAATCGTCAACGGAGGCCCTGTCTCGAACAGGAAGAGCGTAAATGTGCCGGGAGTGAAGCTGAGCCTGCCCTACATCAGCAGCACCGATCGCGCCGACCTGCGCTTTATCGCCGAAAACGGCTTTGATATCCTCGCGGCGTCGTTCGCGCGCAGCGCCGACGATATCAGGGAGATAAAATCAGAGCTGGCCCGCGTCGACGGAAAGAATAAGATCAGGATAATCGCGAAGATTGAGAACGCCGAGGGCATAAAGAACATAGACTCGATACTCGACGTCGCGGATGGGCTCATGGTCGCTCGCGGAGACCTCGGTGTCGAAGTCGCTTTCGAGGAGCTCCCGATAATCCAGAAAGAGCTTATAACCAAGGCGCTTTACCGGGGCAAGGAGGTCATCACGGCGACCCAGATGCTCGAGTCCATGATCAACAACCCCAGGCCAACCCGCGCCGAGACTTCAGACGTCGCCAACGCAATTTACGACGGCACCAGCGCGATTATGCTTTCCGGAGAGACTGCGATGGGCAAGTACCCGGTCGCCGCTTTATCGGCTATGGCGAAAATCGCGGAGCGTATCGAAAACAGCATCGACTACCGCGAAAGGTTCATAAAAGACATCCATGTTCCCGAAAAGTCGATAACGAACGCGATTTCCCACGCTACGGTCACGGCTGCGCACGAGCTCGACGCGGCTGCGATCCTTACGGTAACGATGTCCGGCATAACAGCCCGGAGCACCGCAAAGTACCGTCCTTTGTGCCCGATAATCGCGTGCACGCCGGATCCGGTTTCGGCCCGCCAGCTCAAGCTGGAATGGGGCGTCGTGCCTGTCCTGACGCAAAGGGAGACTGACACATCGGAGCTGTTCGAGCACGCGCTGAGGATTGCCCTTGACGAGGGCTACTTCCGCGAG
This sequence comes from Oscillospiraceae bacterium, assembly GCA_009778485.1. Lineage (GTDB taxonomy): Bacteria > Bacillota > Clostridia > Oscillospirales > Oscillospiraceae > WRMH01. Next base: position 24,972 of record WRJQ01000023.1, on the reverse strand, counting down.
GGGGATCTCGTGGTGCTGACTGCCGGCGTTCCGATCGGCAACACTGGCAACACAAACTTGCTAAAAGTCCATGTCGTCGGCGAGAAGGTGTTCATTTACTGACAGCGCGAGGCGCGTCTCAAAGCGCATCCCTCCCCCGGCACGGCGCGCGGCGGTGACTTTCCCGTTGAGTTCGCGCGCTGCGTCGCGCACTATCGACAAGCCGAGCCCGCTGCCGCCGGCCTCCCTGGATCTCGCTTTGTCGACGCGGTAGAACCGGTCGAATATATGCGGCATATCCTCGTCCGGCACCCCAACGCCCGTGTCGTCCACGGTTAGGATGACAGTATTCTGGTTCGACTCAAGCCTGACGGTAACCTTCCCGCCGGGCTTGTTGTATTTTATAGCGTTCTCGACCAGGTTGAAGACTATCTGGTGGATCGTGTCGTCGGGCGCGTATACTATGCAGCCTTCCGCAAGCTCCTGTTCCAGAGATATATCCCTGCTCTGCGCCAGGGGCTTGAGCAGGCGAATCGTGTCAAGGACTGCTTCGCGCATGTCTATATCGCGGTTCTCGTCCGGTATGTGGCTGTCGAGCCTGTTGAGGGTCATGAGTTTCTCGGTGGTGCGGGTAAGCCTCTCGGCTTCGTCGCCGATGTCGGTGATGAACTCCTGCACGGTCTCGCGCCCGATGTCTTCATTTTGGAGTATGCTGTCGCTGAGGAGGCGTATCGACGCCAGAGGGGTTTTCAGCTCATGCGAAGCGTTTGCCACGAAGCGCCGCCTGATCTCGTCAGTCTCCCTGATTCTGTCGGTAAGGCGGTTGAACTCATCGCCGAGCATCGCCAGTTCGTCCCTGCCGCGCATGTTGACATGGTAGTTATATTCGCCTTCCCGGACGTACTTGATAGCTTTGAGGATGCTGGTTATTCGGCGCATGACGGACCATATTACGAAAGCGACCATAGCGACCGAACACGCGGCGACTATGATCGAGATGCTCCTGAGCGTGCTTTGCATATCCACGAGCAGCGTCCCGCGCTCCGTGTCTTCATCGCTGACGTACACCGCGCCGACTACGACTCCCTGTTTCATGACGGGCGTGAACGCGCTGCTGGTAAATGAGCCGCCCTGAAACTTCGCATTGAAGACGTCGAAGCCTTCCAGCGCCCTTTGGATGTGCCCGGAGGGGAAGTCCTCGCCGTCGCCGCTCATCGCGGGGTCATATACTATCGCCCCCTCGGCGTCTGTCACGACGGTGTTTGTGATGTTGGCCGTATCGGGCATGGAAGTCATTATTTTAAGCACGTCGTCGGCTGTGAGGGAGTCCGCGGTGTCGACCGAATCCTCCAGGCTCAGGGCGATGACGGCGGCCTGGTGCTGCACGAACGCGCGTTTTGAGGCGAAGATCATGTCGCGGGATGACCGCAGGAAGTATGTGTTCATGAGGACAAGCACGATTGCAATGACAGAGAAGTACGTCAAGGCGAACTTCGTGCGGATGCTTCCGAAAAACCCCGGCTTTCTAGCCTCTGATATAATATCCGACCCCCCACTTTGTCAAAATATTCTCCGGTTCGGCAGGATTGTCTTCAAGTTTTTCTCTGAGCCTGCGTATGTGTACGTCGACAGTTCTGATATCGCCCTGGTACCTGTATCCCCAGACTATGTTCAGCAGCGTGTTCCTGCTGAATACCCGGCCGGGGTTCTTGGCAAGCAGCTCGTACAAGTCGAACTCCTTGACCGTCAACTCCACCGGCGTCCCGCTTTTTTTGACAACCCTCTTCTCGGCGTCGACTTCTGTGTTCCCCACGCTGATGACTGACCCTGTGGCGCTGTTGACCAGGGCCGACCTCCTCAGCAGGGCGCGCACGCGCGCTTTGAGTTCGATGATGTTGAATGGCTTGGTGATGTAGTCGTCCGCGCCGTGTTCAAAGCCTATTACTTTGTCCATGTCGTCCCCGCGCGCTGTGAGGATGATGATCGGGACTGTCGAGAACTCCCGTATTCGCTTGCAGGCTTCGAGCCCTTCCAGCTCGGGCATCATTATGTCAAGAATGATGAGGTCGTAGTTGTCGTTCCTGGCCATATCTACGGCTTCCATCCCGTTGTACCCGGCGTCTACTTGATAGCCTTCGTTTTCGAGGTTGAATTTAATGCCTTTGACAAGCAGCTTCTCGTCATCTACAACCAGTATCCTCATAAAAAACCATATCCTTACGTTTTTTGTCTGTTCAGGTACCCACTATCTCCAGGCGTTGTATTACATTAGCCTACTGTGATCAGGTCCTTGAATCCGTCAAAAGTCTTTTGGCCAATGCCTGTGACTTTCATAATGTCTTCGATTCTCTCGAAGGGCCCGTTCGCGTTCCTGTAGGTTACGATCCTTTCGGAAATCACCGGGCCTATCCTCGGAAGGTCCATCAGCTCGGCTTTCGTCGCTGTGTTGATGTTGATCTTCCCTCCGTCCGCGCGCGGAGCGCCCGGTTGCAGATCGTCTGCTTCCGCAGGCTCCTCCTCGCCGCTGTCAGCCGGCTCGCTGTGCCCGTTGCTCGTGCTGGCGCCCGCAACCGCGACCTCAGGCGCTGCTTCCGTGCTGCCGGGCTCCTGGTCTGTGTCGTGCATGGCCGCCGGCTGCGTGGATGCTTCCGCATGGCTCTCCTCCGCAGGCATGTATTTGACGACGTTTGCGACGCTGCCGCGCCCTGTGAAATATCCGCCGATAAAGAGGGCAAAGGCTGCTGTCAACGCGGCGATTATCAGCTCCGCCCTTTTGATCCTGATTTTCATTACTTATACTCCTCCCGAGCTAAACGTGGGTGGTAGCTATTGCACTTCTTTTATAATCTGTTATAATGTCCTTATTCTAACATAACCGCAGTAAAATAGCAATCGTCCGAGCCTGCGGATTTGCATTTTTCCTGCGCTGCGAGCGCTGCGGCGCGTTGGTAGAAGCATCTGTGGAGTTTTGTATGAAAAGAATCAGCAAGTTAGCCATTTTATCGATTCTGCTGCCTTTGATAACGCTGCCATGCTCTGCTCCCGCTTCCGCCGCAACACGTTTTTCCAGGCTCGAAGCAAAAAGCGCCATACTTGCGGAACCGGTTTCGGGCACGATACTCTTCGAGCACAACGCGCGCGATGTGCACCCGGCAGACCACCTTGCCCGCGCTATGACTCTTATGCTGGCTGTCTCCGCCTTTGAAAACGGGGCCGTCGACATCAGCAGGCCTGTGACTGTCTCTGAAACTGCCTGGAAGGAGACCGATACAGGCAGCTACACGCTGGGCTTGACGCCCGGAGAGACAATAACCTTATCCGACCTGATGTACTGCGCTTATGTCGGCGAGGCAAGCGACGCGTGCAACTTTTTAGCCGAGTGCGTCGCGGGCAGCGTCGGCAATTTTGTGTCGCTGATGAACGAGCGCGCCAGGGAGCTTGGCTGCAAGAACACGCATTTCGTCAACACCCACGGCTGGTACGACAACGCCCAGTACACCACCGCGATGGATCAGTTCATTATCTACCGCGAAGCAATGAGCTTGCCGATGTTCGCCGAGATATCCGGCACGTACAGATGGATTGTCGGCAACGAGGATGATTCCGATACATACGTGCTCACCAGCTCAAACTCAATGCTGAATTCCAGCAGCAAGTATTACTACAGGCCCTGCGTCTCAGGCATCACCAGCCAGTCATACGAGGGCGGGTACTCCTTCGTGGCTTACGCGCAGTCCGACGGCCTGACGCTGGTTTCCGTAGTCCTGGGTTCCGACGTCGTCGTCTTTGAGGATCAATCGGCGCTGATGCGCAACCTCTCCGAGTCGCAGCGCTTGCTTGAGTGGGGGTTTTCAAACTATAGCTGGCGCACGGTGCTTTCCGCCAGCGAGCTTGTGGCTAAGGCGCCCGTCGTCCACGGCGACGGCGCGGATTATGTAAACCTCCGGCCGGAGAACTCAATTACCATCCTGCTGGAGAAGAACGCCGCCACCGACGACTTCAGCAGGGATGTGACGATCTACTCGGTCAGGGACGGCGAAGACCTGGTCGCCCCCGTTTTGCAAGGGGATGTCCTGGGCGAGGTGAAGGTGACCCGGGGCAGCGAGGACTACGGCACCGTGCTCCTTGTCGCCAACACGAGCATAGCCCTCCATCGTTTCGAACACATCAAATCCCAGCTAAAAGAGACACTGTCAGGCAGAGCGGCGCGAATAATCATTTTCGTGCTGTTTGTCATCGTAGCCGGGTACATCGCGCTTGTAGTAAGGTATAATGTCCTGCGGCGCAGACGGCTGCGCAGAATCGCAACTGAGAAGAAGAGGCTCTCCGAAGAGGCAAGAGGCGCCCGCGCCGCCAAACCAGGGGTCGGGCAAAGCGGAAGCGACCGGGCCGGCGCTGAGGAATGAATGCCTGATCAGGTACCCACTACCTTCAGGAGTACCTGATTAGCTACCATGCACGGTCGTGTCGAACTATTACCGGCCCTGTCCGCCATTCGAGGCCGCCCATGCGCATGGCCTCCGCGGGGTATGCCAGCGAGTAGAAATCGGTAGCCGCAGATTCCAGCATGAACATTGCCCGCGCCGATTCCGGCAGTTTCAGGGCAGACGCGGGTTTTGTGATTACCGGCAGCCCTGCCTTCCCGCGAGCCTCCCTCAGCAACTGCAGCCCCCTGCCATTGGCAGCCAGCACCCTGATGTACTGCGGCAGCGCGCCGGCGTCAGCTTTCGTTATGCCTATGCACGCGCATAGGAGCATCCTGCGCAGCCGTGACATCGCGTAACGCCTGGTTTTCGCTTTCGCGAGGATACCCTCGACCGTCGGCTCCGTGCCGGCGCAGCGCAGCAGCCTGGAGTCAAGGCCTTCCGCTGCACCCGGAGTCTGCGACAGCTCCCGCAGTGCGCGAAGCCTCGACATAATCGCCTGCTCCCCCGCTTTCATAGATACCGGGCCCCTGCCGGCGCTTACCTCGCGGGTGTACGCGTCGCTCCATCCGGAATGCTTTACCGCTTCCCCTGACAGCAAAGCTTTCCTGACAGCGCTCGCGGATAAACCTTCGCTCCCGTCGTGCTCCCCTCCCGCGCGTTTTATCGTCATAGGCGTGAGCCGCGCTCCAAGAGCGGATATCGCTTTGATATATTCGATGCCAAGCAGGTTATTGGGCGACTTCAGCACAACCGACACCTCTCCCGCTAGCGCGTCAGCGGCCTTCTGCACCGCAGCGGCGTATGGCGCGCCCCCGGCGAGCCCGCCGCGTATCAGCTCGTCCGACTCAGGCGTGGACAGCGCCTCAGCCACAGCGGCCAGCTTTGAGACGTCCCCCGACTCGCTCCCGAAAGACAGGCAGTCGCAAGCGCCAAGCATATCCAGGAGATATACGCCGGCCGTCGCAAAGCCCTCTGATGAAGACAGGGAGCGCGCGACAGGAAGCTCTATTACAAGATCGGCGCCGCCGTGAATCGCGGCTTCGGCGCGCGCATGCTTGTTGAATATCGCGTAATCGCCGCGCTGCGTAAAGTTGCCGCTCATTACGCAGACGATCGCGCGCTCCGGCCCTGCCGCGCGGCGCGTCAGCTCTATATGCCGCGCGTGTCCCCGATGGAATGGGTTATATTCGCATATAATACCGATAGCTTTCATTGATCAAAATGCTCCAATATGCATGGAAAATATATATCTATAGAAGGGAAAAGTATCACATGAACATTCTAGTCATCAACGCAGGCAGCTCTTCGCTAAAGTACCAGTTATTCGACATGGACACGGAATCTATCCTCGCCAAAGGCGTGTGCGACCGCATCGGCATCGACGGGCATCTGAAGCATACGCCTGTCTCAGGCGGGAAACCGGTATACGACAGCGACGTCCCGCTGCCCACGCACGCTGAAGCCATCAACGCCGTCATTGAAAAGCTCACGAGCTCCGAGTACGGCGTCATCGCAGACTTGGCGGAGATAGACGCGGTCGGGCATCGAGTCGTCCATGGAGGCAGGAAGTTCTCCGAAAGCGTGCTGATAGACGAAGACGTGCTTGCAGCGATAGAGGAATGCACGCTGCTTGCCCCGCTCCATGTCCCCGCGAACCTCACAGGGGTGGACGCATGCCGCAAGGTCATGCCGGGAGTCCCGCAAGCCGCAGTATTCGATACAGCTTTCCACCACACCATGCCGGACTACGCCTACACATACCCGATACCCTACAAGTATTACGAGGAAAACGACATCAAGCGTTACGGTTTCCACGGCACGTCGCACCGGTATGTTTCCGCAAGGGCGATCGAGCTGCTCGGCGCCGGCGCGCAAGGCACGAAAATCGTCACATGCCATCTGGGCAACGGTTCATCGCTTGCCGCGGTCAAGGACGGTAAATGCATAGATACGACGATGGGAGTCACCCCGCTCGAAGGCGTGCCGATGGGTACAAGGTCCGGAACTGTCGACCCGACGCTTCTGGATCTCATATCGACCATCGAAGGCGGCATCACGCTCAGGGAGTCGCTGGACATCCTAAACAAGAAATCGGGAGTCCTGGGCGTCTCAGGCGTATCTTCGGACTTCCGCGACATCGAAGCCGCGAAACTCGGGGGCAACGACAGGGCCAGGCTCGCGCTTGATCTGTTCAACTACCAGGTCGCAAAGCACATCGGTTCTTTCATAGCGGTTATGGGCGGCGCGGATGCGCTCGTCTTCACCGCCGGCATTGGAGAGAACTCGCCCAATACTCGCAAAGGGATATGCTCTTTCCTGGGCGGCGCCGGCATAGCGATCGACGAGTCCAAGAACGATGTGAAGGGCGAGTACGCCGAGATCACAGGAGCCGGCTCGTCCGCCAGGGTGTTCATAGTCCCGACAGATGAGGAACTCGTCATAGCGCGCGACACGAAAGCCTTAGTGGCCTGTAAAGCCTAAATCTTACATATAGCGCTTGCGGATTTCCCGCTCAACTTCGTTGCTCGTCGGTTAAATACCAACGGGTATTCGCCCTCCTCGCGCCTCGCTGAGCGTAAAATCCGCTTAGCGCAATACGCAACTTTAGGCTTTACAGGCCACTGGTTTGAGAGTTAACTGAGCGTCTCCCACTCGCGGTATAAGACGTCGATTCTCTCGGATGCTTCCTGCTCCAGCAGGTTGTATTCTATCAGCTTGACATAGTCGGACGAGTGCTCCTCCATCAGCAGCCTTATACTCTCCAGTTCGCCCTCCGCTTTCAGGATCTCACGCTCCAGCCTTCGGATCTCCTTGGGGATATCCGAAGGCTTCTTATTAGGCTTCGCCGCGCGCTGCACGGGACCCGCAGAGCCGGAGCGGGGCGTCGCAGCAGCCGGGGCGCTCCCCGACGGGCTTACGGTTTGCCTGCCTGCCGCAACCGCAACGCCGCCCGCTGCGGAAGACACCCTGCCGGGAGCGGAACGCTTGTACTCAAGGAACTGCGCGAACGAACCGCTAAAGTCCGTGAACGCGCCATCTTCGATCTCCCAGACGCGCGTCGCGAACCTGTCGATGAAGTACCTGTCGTGGGAGATAAAAACTATCGTCTCCCCAAAGTCGCCGACGGCGCTTTCGATCCATTCCCGCGACGGCAGGTCAAGATGGTTCGTCGGCTCGTCCAATATCAGCAGGTTCGCCTTCCCCGACATGAGCATACACAGCCTCAGGCGGCTCTTTTCCCCTCCGGACAGCTCCCCAACGAGCTTGAAAACATCCTCGCCGGGGAACAAAAACGCGCCGAGCCTGTTGCGCGCGAGCTGGGGGCTCATGTTCAGCTCGTATGTCAGCGTGTCCAGGATCGACCTTCGCGGATTGTCGAACCGCACAACCTGAGGCAAGTATGCCGGCTTTACGGCCGGCCCCCTCCTGACTATACCGCTGTCGGGGCTTTCCTCGCCCATGATGATTTTCACCAGCGTCGTCTTGCCGGTGCCGTTGTCGCCAATCAGCGCTATCCTTTCTCCCCCGTGAACTTCGAGTTCACCAATTTCAAACAGGCTGTGCGCGTCGAACGATTTTTTCAGGTCTTTGATGACGAGCAGCTCGTCCGCGCGGAACTCCTTTTCCTCGAACTTAGCATGCATGGACTTATCCCTGTCAGGCCTCTCGGTGCGCTGGGCGCGTTCGGCGCGTTTGAGCACAGAGCGCGACTTTTTCATCAGCATCTCGTTCCCGGTTCCCCACTGATGCAACCTTGCCGCTGCGTCCCTCAAGCGCTTGGCCTCCGCCTGCTCCCGCTCATAGCGCTCGAGCTGCTCTTCATACCTGCGCTGCTTCTCCGTGACGTAGAAGCTGTAATTACCGCCGTAGAACTCCGCCTTCCCCGCGTTGATTTCTATGGCTCTGTCAATGGTCTTGTCCAAAAAGTACCTGTCGTGCGAAATTATGAGCACAGTCCCGCCATACTTGCCGAGGAACTCTTCCAGCCAGAGCGTTGCCCGCATATCGAGATGGTTCGTCGGTTCGTCAAGCAGGAGTATATCGGTTTTCTCCAGCATAAGCCTGGCAAGGTTGATACGAGTCTTTTCGCCGCCTGAAAGCCGGTCAAAGCTCCGCTCGCGCTGTTCAGGCGGTATGCGCAAGCCATTTGCCACCCGGTTTATCTCGTGACCGGTATTGTAACCGCCCAATCTTTCGTACTCGTAAGCGAGCGAGTCGTATGCCTTGAGAACATCGACGTCTCCGCCGTCTGCCATCTTCCTTTCCAGCTCCTCCATGCCGGCCTTCATCTCCTTAAGCCGGTTGAAGGCTGTCTGCATCACGTCCTCGCCCGTGTACCCGGCAGGGTACTCGGGTATCTGAGATATAAGCCCGGTTTTCTTAAATCCGGTGACGGCGACCGTGCCTTCGTCCGGTTCCAGTTCCCCGGTAATGAGGCGCAGCAATGTCGTCTTGCCCGCTCCGTTCTTCCCGAGCAGGCCGACCTTCTCGCCTTCATTGATGTCAAATGATATGTCGTCGAGGATGTCGTTGCCCTCCTCGAACGCTTTTTTCACATTACGTACGGAAATGTCAATCAACTTGCTAAACCTCTCTGCTGCCTTTGGTTGCAATTGTAACATAATGATGTTGTCTATAACAGAGTTTTATGCTAAAATTGCTGAAACCGTTCTGCGGCGGTAGTGGAGGGTAACTGTTCAGGTACCCCGTCCAGGCGCAAATTGCTGAAACTGTTCTGCGGCGGTTGTGGAGGTAGCAATGCGGCAGCTAGCCAAGCTGTACTTGATATTCGCGCGAATCGGCGTCCTGACATTCGGCGGCGGCTACTCCATGCTGCCGATGTTCCGCCATGAGCTGGTCGAAAAGAAAGGCTGGCTCACTGATGAAGAACTCACGGACTACTACTCTGTCAGCCAGTGCCTGCCGGGGATAATAGCCGTCAACACATCAGTGCTCTCCGGCTACAAAGTCAAGCAGCGGGCTGGAGGCATCGCAGCCGCACTCGGCGTCATATCCCCCTCGATCGTCATAATACTGATCATCGCCGCCTTCATATCAAATTTCACCGATGTGCCCGCCGTGGCAAGCGCTTTTGCCGGCATCAGGGTGTGCGTGTGCGTGCTGATAATCAACACAGTGATAAAACTTTGGAAAAGCGCCGTCTCTGACGTGGCCTCGCTGCTGATATTCCTGGCCGTATTCGCGCTGTCATTGTTCACGGTCTTCCCCGCCGCCATACTTGTCGCTGCTGCCGGCGCAGTAGGCATCGGGCTCAAGACAGCAAGGAGGCACAGCGATTGATATACCTCCAGTTGTTTTACGAGTTCTTCAAAACCGGGCTCTTCACGATAGGCGGCGCGCTGGCCGCCATACCGTTCCTTCAGGAAATATCCGAAAAAACAGGCTGGTTCACTCAGGCAGAACTGGCGGACTTTATCGCAATCTCCGAATCCACGCCCGGCCCGATTGGTATAAACATGGCGACATACGCCGGCTTCACAACGGCAGGAGTCGCGGGGGGCGTGGTCGCCTCGTTCGGCCTTATTATGCCCTCGCTGATTATTGTGACTGTCATAGCGAGCCTCCTCAGAAAGTTCAGGGATAACAAGCTCGTCGACTCCGCCTTCTACGGCCTGCGCCCGGCTTCGTGCGGCCTCATTTGCGCCGCAGGAGTCACTGTCATGCGCCTGTCGCTTATTCGCGAGGGGCTCTGGCAGGCCTCAGGCGCCCTTGCCGACCTTTTTGACTTCAAAGCCATCCTCCTGGCGGCTGTGCTCTTCTTGCTGATCAGCAAAGTAAAGATACACCCTGTCTTTTTCATAGCAGGTTCAGCTCTCATCGGAGTCGCGCTCAAGTTTTAGGTAGTCTGTTCAGGTACCTGAACAGAAACAAGAAAGGCCGGAATCATGAGATATGCCATCAACGGCAATATCAGTATCGCGGAAGTGCTGGAGTACGACGTCGTCGTCGTCGGGGCGGGAATAGCCGGCCTGTACACGGCCTTGAACATCGACGAAAACCTCAGTTGCCTGATACTGGCGAAAGAAAGCATCGAAATATCGAACTCCTGGCTCGCTCAGGGCGGGATCGCCGCAGCGATCGGCGGCGACGACACCCCGCGGTTCCACCTCGACGACACAATCGCCGCAGGCGCGGGCCTGTGCGACGAAGAAGCCGTGACCGTGCTGGTCAACGAAGGCCCGGGAGACATAGCCAACCTCATGTCGCTGCGCGTGCCATTCGACCTCGACGAATACGGCGAGCTGCAAATCACGCGCGAAGGCGGGCACCACAAGAACCGCGTCGTCCACGCAGGCGGCGACGCGACAGGGCGCGAGACCGTAAAAACGCTTGCCCACATTGTCTCCCTGCGGAAAAACATAACGTTCAGCGGGCACTCCTGCCTCTTCGACATACTCACCGACCGGGAACGCGTAACAGGCGCCGTCATCAGATGCAACGACAGCGAGTTCCTTCTCATAAAGACGAACAACATCGTCATCGCAACCGGAGGCATCGGGCAGGTATACAAATCCAGCACCAACCCATCCGTCGCGACAGGCGACGGCCTCGCGGCGGCGATGCGCGCCGGGGCTGCAGTCACAAACATCGAGTTCATCCAGTTTCACCCCACCGGGCTATGGACGCCTGTGCGCGAAAGCCGCGACTTCCTCATATCCGAAGCCGTGCGCGGCGAAGGCGGCCTACTGGTCAACTCCGCCGGGGAGCGCTTCATGGAGAGCGTCCATGAGCTTGGCGAACTCGCGCCAAGGGACGTAGTCGCCAGAGGCATTGTAAGCGAGCTACAGCGGGGCGGAGGCGACCATGTCTATATAGATATACGCTCGAAACCGGAAGATTACTTAAAAACGCGCTTCCCGACAATATATACCGAGTGCCTGCGCCACGGCATCAACATCGCGCATGACCGGATACCGGTGCGGCCCGTCCAGCACTATCTCATGGGAGGCATAAGCACGGATCTGCACGGGCGTACGAACATCAGCGGACTGTTCGCCTGCGGCGAAGCCGCGAACACAGGCGTACACGGAGCAAACAGGCTCGCGTCGAACTCGATGCTCGAATGCCTCGTATTCGGCAGGCGCGCTGCCGAGTATATAAACAACTCGGGCGCCGCGAGTGAGAATGCAGCCAACCCCCTGCCGCAGGGCATTCCCGAAAGGCCGCTCGCAGTACCGGAGTACAGCGCGGTAAGAGCGGCGATAAAGGATCTGATGGACACTAACTGCGCTGTCGTCAGGACAGTTCCGGGGCTGAAGTACGCATTTGAGAAAGTCACGGCAGCCCTTGCGAAGCTGGAAGCCGTGTTTGACGGTTCCAACGATTACATCGAAACTCTCAACATTGCCACCGTCGCGAAGGCAATCCTCGAAGCCGCCATAAAGCGCCCCGAAAGCATCGGCTCCCACTACATCGTCTAGTACTGCAACGTAGTGGATACCTGAACAGCAATAGCGAAGGAGATTTTCGACTATGATGAAACTCAATGATTTGGCTCTGGACGCTTTTCTGCAAGCCGCCCTGGAGGAAGACATAGGCGCGGGGGACGTGACGACGGAAAGCTGCGTCCCTGCAACAGCGCGCTCCTGCGCAGTCTTCATCGCGAAAGAAAGCGGCGTCGTATGCGGCCTGGAAGTCGCCGGGCGCGTGTTCCGGCTGCTCGATGCTGACGTGCGTTTCACGCCCATGCTCGAAGACGGAGAAGCAGTCAGCGCCGGCGCGGCCATCGCAGAGATAGAAGGCCCCTCAAGGAGCATACTCACGGGGGAACGGACCGCCCTCAACCTCCTGCAGCATATGTCAGGAGTCGCAACCAGAACTGCGGCCGCCGTCAGCGCCGTAGCGGGTACGAGCGCAAAGATTACGGATACGCGAAAAATAACGCCCGGCTTGCGGGCGCTCTTGAAGTACGCGGTCAGGTGCGGCGGCGGCTCGAACCACAGGATGGGGCTGTCGGACGGCGTCCTTATCAAGGACAACCACATAAAGGCAGCCGGCGGGATCCGCAGCGCGGTGGAAGCCGCGAGGGCAGCCTGCCCGCACACTTTGAAGATTGAAGTTGAGACGGAGACCCTTGAGCAAGTACAAGAAGCTCTTGAGTGCAGCGCCGACATAATAATGCTCGACAATATGACGCTGGATCTGATGGGGCAAGCGGTCACGCTGATTGGCGGACGCGCCCTTACCGAGGCTTCCGGCAACATGGGCGATAAAGACCTGAAAGCAGTAGCGGATACCGGCGTAGACTACATCTCAATCGGCGCGCTGACCCATACTGTCAGAGCGCTGGACATCAGTCTGAAGTTTCGCTGACGTCGTCGGACTCGGCCTTGCTTTGCTCGGCAGCGTTCCTGCGCACAGTCTCGTACATCTCCAGCGTCTTATTCTGCAGCTCCACGCGCCTGGCGGCGTCGGTTTGCTCATAGTTAAGCCTGCGCCTCACCTGCTCGATGTTCCTTTCGGAGGCGCGCCGCTGCTCGACGAGCTCCTTGTGCGGGTTGCGCCTCCTTTTCCGCCTTGCGTATATCACATAGAAGTTCGCCGCTACGACGACGCCGATAATAATGTAGAAATAAACCATCTAACCACCGCTTTCAACCTACTACAAGGAATATAAGGAGTATTGTTATGATATCAGTAAACGATCTGAGCCTGCAGTTCGGCGCGGACATACTCTTCTCCCGGGTCGACCTGCAATTCACGGCCGGGAACTGCTATGGCGTCATCGGCGCAAACGGTTCCGGCAAATCGACGTTTTTGAAAATACTGGCCGGTGAACTCGAGCACTCTTCCGGCAGCGTCGCAATAGACCCGAAAGTGCGTATGTCAGTCCTCAAGCAGGATCAAAACATGTATGACGCGAACCAGGTCATCGAAACGGTGATAATGGGCAACCCGAGGCTCTACGAATGCGGCAGAGAAAAAGATGAAATATACCTGAAAGAGGAGTTCACGGACGAAGACGGCATACGCGCCGCCGAGCTGGAAGAAGAATACGCCGAACTCGGAGGCTGGGAAGCGGAATCGGACGCCGCGCAGCTCCTGCAGGGGCTCGGCATCAAAGCCTCATACCACGACATGGCGATGGCAGAGCTCGAGCCGGGCCAAAAAGTGAAAGTGCTCCTCGCGCAGGCGCTGTTCGGGGCTCCGGATATAATACTGCTCGACGAACCGACGAATAACCTGGACGTGAATTCCGTCGTCTGGCTTGAGGACTTCCTCATGGATTACGCGGGCACCGTCATAGTTGTGTCGCATGACCGGTACTTCCTGAACACGGTATGCACACACATAGTTGACATCGACTTTGGCAAGATACGGATGTACGTCGGCAACTACGACTTCTGGTACGATTCGAGCCAGCTCATGCAAAAGCTCATGAAGGAGCAAAACAAGAAGAACGAAGATAAAGTCAAGGAACTGGAAGAATTCATCAGAAGGTTCTCCGCGAATAAATCGAAATCGCGGCAGGCGACTTCGCGCCGGAAGCTCATTGAGAAAATCGCTATCGAAGATATGCCCGCTTCCTCGCGCAAGTACCCCTGGGTGGGTTTCAAAATGGAGCGCGAGCCCGGGAAAGACAGGCTGTTCGTCACCGATGTGAGCAAGACGGTTGACGGGGTCAAAGTCCTGGATAAGATAAGCTTCATAATGGCGCGCGATGAAAGGATCGCTTTTATCGGCAGCAACGAGAACGCGATAACGACTATGTTCAAGCTCCTCGCCGGAGAACTGGAGCCTGATGAGGGCGAGATCAAATGGGGAGTCTCGACCACGCAGGCATACTTCCCGACCGATAACTCCGAGTTCTTCGAAGGAAGCGACTATGACCTGATGGACTGGATGCGGCAGTTCTCGGAAGACAAGAAGGAGAGCTACCTGCGCACTTTCCTCGGGCGCATGCTCTTTACCGGCGACGATGTGTATAAGAAAGTCAAGGTGCTTTCCGGCGGTGAGAAAGTCCGCTGCATGCTGTCCAAGCTCATGCTGTCCGGGGCGAGCGTGCTGCTGCTCGACCAGCCGACCAACCATCTCGATCTTGAGAGCATAGCCGCGCTCAATAACGGCCTGTCCGATTTCAAGGGCAACATCATTTTCGCGACGCATGACCATCAGCTGATACAGACTGTCGCTAATCGCATCATAGAGTTTGGCGACAGCGGGATAACCGACCGCGCGATGACTTACGACGAATATGTGGACTACATGAGGGCGGCGGAAAGCTAGGAGCCTTGGACAAAACTCCCGCCATCAACCGGAGCCATCGCGGCCGGCTTAACCTTCGAATGGGTTCTCGGTCGGGTATGGGAGGCCTTTTGGGAGGTTGTACGATATCTTTGGCACTCCCAGGTAGGTGAACACATCGAACAAAGACCTGCCTATATGCCCGAATGCCACCGCCCCGTGGTGGGGGTAGCGGTCTCCTATAAGCACATGGCGGTAGAAGCGCCCCATCTCGCTTATGGCGAACACGCCCGCCCCGCCGAAAGACCGCGTCGGCACCGGCAGCACCTCGCCTTGAGCCACGTATGCCTGCAACCCGCCCCCCGGGGCGCCCTGTAAACGGAAGAACGTTATATCGCCTGCAGCTATATCACCCTCGAGCGTGCCCCTTGTTATATCCGGCTCAGAATCCGGCTCAAGGGCGCGCTTCATTATTAGCTGATATTTCATCTCGCCTTTTTTCAGGCGGCACATCGGCGTGTTGCCGCAGTGAAACCCCATAAACGTATCTGTGAGGCTGTATGCGTGTTTCCCCTTTATCTCGCTGTCATACATATCTGCCGGGACTGTGTTATTAATATCCAGCAACGTTACCTCGGCGCCGGATACGCATGCGCCTATGTACTCCGACAGCGCGCCGTATATATCGACCTCGCACGACACGGGCAGGCCTCGCGAGGCAAGGCGGCTGTTGACGTAGCACGGCACGAAGCCGAACTCTGTCTGGAAAGCGGGCCAGCACTTCACCGCCAGCGCGGCACAGTCGCGGCTGCCTTTGTTCTTTTCGACCCAGTCTAGGAGCGTAAGCTCATACTGCGCCAGTTTCGGCAGTATACCGGGCATCTTGTTGCCTTCTCCAAGCTCGCTTTCCATGTCGGAAATCACGCCCGGTATCCGGGGGTCGCCGCTATGCGCGTTAAACGAAGCGAAGAGATCCAGCTCAGAGTTCTCCTGTATCTCCACGCCCAGTTCGAAGAGCTGCTGAATAGGCGCGTTGCACGCCAGGAAGTCCTGGGGGCGCGGGCCGAATGTGATGATCTTGAGACGGCTCAAGCCGAGCAAGGCGCGGGCGATGGGAATAAACTCTTCGATCATTGCGGCTACTTCCCCGGCCGTGCCGACCGGGTACTGCGGAATATGCGCCGCGATGCCGCGCAGCCCGAGGTTGTAAGAGCAGTTGAGCATGCCGCAGTAGGCGTCGCCCCGGCCGTCGATCAGTCTATCCGCGCCCTCTTCTGAGGCAGCGGCAAACATGACCGGCCCCGCGAAATGCTTAGCCAGCAGAGTCTCCGGCGTCTCGGGTCCGAAGTTGCCGAGGAAAACAACGAGCGCGTTGACGCCGGCGGCCCTCACGTCCTCCAGCGCAGCCAGCATATCGTGTTCGTTTTCCACGGCGATTTTGCACTCATAAATGTCGCCGAAAGCTCTCGCGGCCTCTCCCCGGCGTCTTTCAGAAAGCGATAACGGGAAACAATCCCTCGACACGGAAATTATCCCGGGCCTCACTACCGGTATATTTTTCAAATAATAACCCCCCTGCTATAATTGCCCGTAATATGCTTCGGGCCCGTTCTTGCGCAAGTAGTGCCTGTCGAGCATTTCCTGCTGAATCGGGGTTATGCCCGGGCACATCATAAGCGTGTGCCAGGCCATGAACGCGGCCTCTTCCAGGACGCCCGCGTTGGAGGCCGCCTCAAACGCGTCCTTGCCCCACGCGAAGGGGCCATGCTCATGCACCAGCACGGCAGGCACCCGTTCGTAATCGAGGTCAGAGAATCTCTCCGCGATAACTGCGCCCGTATTGGCTTCATAATCAGAGGAGATTTCCAT
The DNA here is from genome assembly GCA_009778485.1 of Oscillospiraceae bacterium. Taxonomy (GTDB): domain Bacteria; phylum Bacillota; class Clostridia; order Oscillospirales; family Oscillospiraceae; genus WRMH01. The sequence continues at coordinate 8,491 of WRJQ01000023.1, read as the reverse complement.
GGGGTCCATCAGCCGGGTACACGGGATCTCGCCGTAGAAGTAGTCCGCGTGCGTAGTCCCGAGCACCGGTATCGACAGCCCGGTCTGCGCGAAAACCGTCGCCCACCGGCTGTGAGTATGGACGACTCCGCCGATATTGGGAAAGGCCCAATAGAGCGCCAGATGCGTGGCGGTATCCGAGGATGGGGAGAGCTCCCCTTCTACGGTTTCGCCTGTCTCCAGATCCAGCACGACCATGTGTTCGGTCGTCATTTCTTTGTACGCGACTCCCGAAGGCTTGATGACGACGAGCCCGCTTTCCCTGTCAATGCCCGATGCGTTCCCCCATGTGAATGGCGCTAACCCATACTCCGACAAAAACAGATTCGACTCCAGCACTTGCTTCTTAAGATCATCCAGCATTTCTTGTGTTCATCCCCTTCCCTGTATTCCGGTTGTCCTGTTCTTCAACAAGGCCACGGCCTCGCGCTCGACCCCAAGCGCAGCCTTGAACCTTTCAAGGTATGCGGCGAACCCTCTGACGTCCTCCTGCTCCGGTTCGACTGTGTCTACAGCCGCGAAGCCGGTGACTCTCACCCGTAAAAACTCCTCCAGAGTCTCGCCCTCCACCCGGCAGGCCCGGTAGGCAGCCAGCAGGGCAATGCCCCACGCACCGCCTTCTCCCGCCGATTCCATTACCGTGACCGGTATGTTCAGCGCTCCAGCCATCAACTTTTGGGCGACGGCCTCAGTCTTGAACAATCCGCCGTGCCCCACAATGCCCGAAAGCGGCACGCGCTCATTATCGCGCAGTATGTCTATGCCGATCTTAAGCGTCGCCATCGATGTGTATAGCAGGGAACGCATGAAGTTCCCAAGAGTGAAAGTGCTGTCCTGCGTGCGGATTATCATTGGGCGCCCTTCCGCAAAGCCCGTCGTATGCTCGCCGGATAGATAGTTGACCGATACGACGCCCCCCGCGTCGTAATCCCCTCGAAGAGCGGCAGTATACAGCGCACTGTAGAGCTCGTCTTTTTCCGCGCTTCTTCCAAGCTCGCGCGCCGCGCTGCCGAACAGATCGACCCATGCGTCCAAGTCCGCGGTGCAGTTGTTACAGTGCACCATGGCGACCGGCTTGCCTTCCGGGGTCGTCACGATGTCAATTTCGGGGTAGACCCTTGACAGCGGCTTGTCCAGAACAATCATGGCGAATACCGACGTGCCGGCAGAGACGTTCCCGGCGCCCGGAGCTATGCTGTTCGTGGCTGCCATGCCTGTCCCCGCGTCGCCTTCAGGGGGGCACAGCGGCATGCCTGCCTGCAAGGCTCCCGAAGGATCGATGAGCCGCGCACCTTCTGCCGTTAAATGCCCGGCGTACTCGCCCGCGCGCAGGACCCCGGGCAGCACGTCGCAGATGCGCAAGCCGGTGCCGTGCCGCTCTGACTCGGCGTCGAAGGCAGCCGCCATGCCGGCGTCGTAGCCGCATGTGCCGCTATCTATCGGGAACATCCCCGAAGCGTCCCCTACCCCAAGCGCGTTTACGCCGGTGAGCATATAATGGACGTAGCCCGCAAGTGTCGTCAGGTGCGCCAATTTGCCTAAATGCGGTTCTTTTTCCATGATGGCGCGGTAGAGATGCGCGACGCTCCAGCGCTGCGGTATATTAAACCCGAACAGCTCCGTCAGGCCGGCTGCCGCTTCTTGCGTGATGGTGTTGCGCCAGGTGCGAAACTCGGCAATCTGCTGCCAATCGCCGTCAAAGGCCAGGTAGCCGTGCATCATGGCAGAGACTCCCATGCAGCGGATATCCGGGGCTGCTCCTTCGTGCTTTGCCCGGTAATCTGCCAGCAGCCTCGCAAAGCTCTCCCTCACCCCGCCCAGGGCGTCTTCCAGCCGGTATGTCCAGATCCCGCCCTCGAGCAGGTTTTCCCAGTCGAAGGCGCCGGACGCGGTTTGAGCCCCGCTTTCGTCGATCAGTACCGCCTTAATCCTGGTAGACCCCAGCTCGATTCCTAAAAACGACTTCACTCACCATGCCTCCTTAGGAGCCTTGGACAAGACTCCCGCCAGCGTCTATCACGATCTCTGCCACGGCGCATGCCGGCAAGACGAAATCTATTTCGCCGCCATGAATCGTAATCCCCTCAAGAGGCCCTGGCTGCACGATACCGGGCGCGTCAAAGTCGTTATAGGCGTCCATCGCGCCTGCGAGGACGCGGGCGGCTGCGGATTTGATGTTAAGCTCTCCCAGGCCGCACTTGATCGCCTGCTCCCTGTTCGGGGAAAGATTGACAAGCGTCGCGCGGATGGCTCCGTCCCCGCCTTGCGAAGCGGAAACATGAAGGTCGGGGATGGCATACTCGCCGCAGAGGATATCCTGCGCTTCGACATAGCTTTCAAGCAACAGGGCGTCCTGATGCCCTTTATACAGGTCGAACACGTGATATGTCGGCGTTAGGATCATTTTTTCGTCTTGGGTGAGGATTACGGCCTGCAGCACGTTTACAGTCTGCGCGATGTTCGCCATGACTACCCGGTCGCAATGGTTGTTGAAAGTATTCAGCGTTACCCCGGCGACTATCGCGTCGCGCATCGTGTTTTGCTGGTAAAGGAAGCCCGGGTTCGTGCCTTCTTCCACGTCATACCAGGTTCCCCATTCGTCCACGACGAGGCCCACGGTTTTCTCCGGGTCGTATTGGTCCATTATGAAGCTGTGCCCTCTGATAAGAGCTTCCATCCGAAGAGCCTCGCCGAGCGTCTGGAAGTACTTTTCATAGTCGAAATGCAGCGCGGAGCCGCGGTTCTCCCTGCCGCCGGGATATGTGTAGTAATGGAGCGACAGCCCATCCATGCGGAAGTTCGCCCCGCCCTTGTGGCCTTTGCGGCAGTGGCAGTTGTCCATCATAGTCTGCGTCCACTCGTAATCATCCGAATTCGGCCCGCAGGCAATCTTGGCAATTTTATTCTCCGCGTATTCGCGCACATAGGTCTGGTACTGGCGGTATGTCCTGGCGTATGTGCCTGCGCACATATTGCCCCCGCAGCCCCAGTTTTCGTTGCCAACGCCAAAGAACGGGAGCTTCCACGGCGCTTCCCTGCCGTTTTCCCTGCGGAGCCCGGCCATAGGCGAGACTCCGTCGAACGTAATATACTCCACCCACTCGCTCATCTCGCGCACGGTCCCGCTGCCTACGTTTCCCGTTATATATGGGTCGCAGCCGATCTGGGCGCACAGTTCGAAGAACTCGTGGGTGCCGAATGAGTTGTCCTCGACTACTCCGCCCCAGTGGGTGTTGATCATGTTCTTGCGTCCCGCTTGCGAGCCTATACCGTCCATCCAGTGGTACTCGTCCGCGAAACAGCCTCCCGGCCAGCGCAGGACGGGGGCTTTTATCGCCTTTAGCGCCTCGACGACATCTGTGCGCATTCCGTTCACGTTCGGTATCTGCGAGGAAGCGCCGACGAATATCCCCCCGTATATGCACCGCCCAAGGTGCTCCGCAAAATGCCCGTAGATGTTCTTATTTATCGCCGCGCCCTTCCTGGCGGGGTTGATCACAAGCCTGCGCATAGAGCCACCACTCCTTTTTTCACTAATCTACCATATCGCGCGCTTTATAGCAATAAGAACCCGGTAAAAAACAGCACACAACGTGAGAACTGTTACTGTTCACGCCACATCCGTCATTGCGGCCGAGCCTGCCCCGGGCTAGACCCGGGGAGCCGCAATCCCCTGAATAGTTCTCCTATCCGAGGGGGAATGCGCAATCGCAAAAAGGATACGGTCTAAGCCGTACCCTTCATATATATTCTGTGAGACTGCGGTGCAATCATTTATTTGTTTCACGCATCTGCCATCGCTTATCCTATGAGCTGCGATTCATATAAGCTACTCCGGTTGCGCCAGCGCGAGCATCACGTTCGTGCGGCCGAGCCGCAGAAGGGCGATGGTGCCGCCGACTAAGAAGCAAGATGAGATCGTAAGGCATATCGTTACCAAGCAGTCTCTCATTAGCAGTGCGGATAATCCCGGCGTCCTCCACAAATGACGCGAAGCCAGCGATGGAGCAATCCTTCACCATGTCAATGTGCTCGATGAGCGTGAAGATATCCGGATGGTACGGAAAGATAGCAATTCTTTTCATTCCAGCAAGAACGACCCTCCCTCCGCTTTGTACCCGAACTCAGACAAGACGCATAGTTCATATATATCGGATATGCTCCTCGATTTGCACTCCGGGCATGAGCGCAGCTTGTCTTCCCTTGTCGGGGACTCATCAAAGCTGATTAGTCCAGCGCACAATGAGCACTGCCTCAGTGCCCAGCACGATTTGCATTCGTCTGACGTCAGCTTGCCGATGTTAAGCAATCCCAGCACCTTGTCGATGTCTATCCCGTCTTCGATGGTGCCGATTTTGAAGAAGTCGAGAGTCTCGTTGACGCGCTCGCAAGGGAAAAGCGCTCCGTCCGTGCGAACGAAGAGGCGCTTGACACCAGGCATGCAGGGTCCGTTGTAGTCTTTCTCCACCATCTGATTGAACATGATGCTCTTGTCCTGGAAAATCTCATCAGTGCTGAAGTATTCAAGGACGCAGCTCAGGTCTGCGTAAGGGTTTATCGTAGTAGATATTGTGATTTTTCTCTCGTAATCCGGATACTTGTTCCGCAGGTTGTTGATGTTGCTGATGATTGTTGCGAAGGAGCCGGTGCCGTCGGGGTACTTCCTGCTCCTGTTATGCTCTTCTTCAGAGCCGTCAATCGATACGTTCAGGATGAAGTCGTTCTCGACAAGGAAGTCGGCGACCTCGTCGTTGATGAGGGTGCCGTTCGTCGTCAGGTTGAACCGGATTCTTTTGCCTTCGACCTTGCTGTTCGCGTACTCGACGCAGCGCTTGATCAGGTCGAACTCGAGCAACGACTCCCCGCCGTAAAAGCCAATCACCACTTCGGAAAGTTCGGGGTTACGGTTTATGAAGAAGTCGATTGCGGCAAATGCGGTTTCGCGACTCATCCGTTTGTCGGAATGCGTACGCGCATTTTTGTAGTTGTCTTCTGCGTACGCGCAGTACTCACAGCGCAGATTGCACTGCTGCGTAACCTGAAGCTCTGGCATTGTACATTGGGTTGTGGGTGCAGCCCACCTTAGTAAGACTCTATGAGCTATTTGACCAGTTTCAACAAATATAATACTATCGAGCAAGTGCTTTGTCAACGATTTTGTAGAAATCTGTAGAATTTTGAACATTTTGACCAAATATCACAGCAGGCAAACCTGCGCTTTTCGGTAGTTGTGCATCAATTAGAAGTTAAGGAAATAAAATTTAAGGGTATAGCCCTTTGGGGCATTTTTTGCGACTAAGGAGAATGGCAGGGCAGAAGTTTGATTTCAACACATACTCCATCATGATTATGCTGGTCATGTCGCAGATACTGTCGCCACTTCGTAGCTCCAGTTGCTTGTGTCAAACTGGTTTCTCGCGGGATCAGTATCGGCATATATTCCAACAATTTCAAGCTCGACGTTTGTTTCAGCATTTGAATAGTGCTCTTTAGTACCTGCTATCGCCCCAGAACCTTCGGTCTGCTTGAATCGCATTTCCACCTGTGGTAGACTGGTGCAAAAATAATCCGGTCGGAGGTTACTGGTATGAGCATCGATAGCGAAAAAGTTCCCGATGAGGCAAAGCAGGCAATAGCAAAGGAGATATTTGACACTTCGCATCTGACAGGCGTTTTCACGCTTCGCTCCGGACAGGTATCAAACGAGTATTTTGATAAGTACCTGTTTGAGTCAAAGCCGGATCTTCTGGCCAAAATCGCAACGATTATGAAAGAAGGCATCCCGCAAGGCACGGGCGTGCTTGCGGGGCTGGAGTTGGGCGGGATTCCCATCGTCACTGTTATCTCGGCGCAAGCGGGCATAGCTGCGGCGTTCATCCGGAAAAAGGCGAAAGAGTACGGTACCTGCAAACTGGCCGAAGGGGCTGACGTTGCCGGCAAGTACGTGTGCATAGTCGAAGACGTGGTCACAACGGGCGGCGCAATCATAGACGGAGTTCGCGAGCTGCGCGCTCTCGGGGCAAAGGTCGACACAGTCATTTGCGCGATACAAAGGAATGAAGCCGCGTCCGCTATTCTTGCGGAGCACGGCTTGACCCTTGTCCCTGCGTTTACCATGGATTATATATTGGAAACAGTTGGTGGTGGACTCCCCCACACAGCCGTCGAGTAAGTATCTACGGTCATGTTCCCATAACGCTTCACAACAATCGTCAGTCAGGAAGCTAATGCACATATGTATGTTCGCAAGAAACGAGGGGACGTCAACACTTTTGCGGACAATAAATTAAGCAAGTGTTTTTCTGTGTAAACTAAGCGACCTGATCGCTGCGCCGGTGCGTTGCGGGAAGCGCTGCAAACTCACGAGGCGACATATATCCCAACCTAGCTTGGACGCGGCGTGTATTGTAGAAGCTTTCAATCCATGCGAACACTGTTTGTCGCAACTCATCCCGCGTTGCAAAGTGCCTGAAGTGGATACACTCTTTCTTCAGCGTCGCAAAGAAGCTCTCCGCCCATGCATTGTCGCCAGGCATCCCGACCCGGGAGAAGCTCTGCCTCAAGCCGTACAGTTTCAAAGTATCCATAAACGCTTTTGAGGTATATTGGCTCCCGCGATCGCTGTGGTAAATTGTTTCCGGCGGCAGCCTATGACGGGCTTGTGCGTTAAGGAACGCTTGAATCACCAGTTCCTTCTTCATGTTCGCGCTGGTCGCCTCGCCCAGTATTTCGCCACTTACGATATCTTTTACCGTACACAGATAGAGCCAGCCTTCTCCGCTTTTCAAATACGTTATGTCGCTGCATACAGCCTGATACGGCATATCGAATGTTTGACCTCGGACGAGGTTAGGATACCCTTCTCCACGCGCTTTACGACTGTCTGTCAAGCTTCGCGTCTTGTGTCGCCGATGTACCGACTGAAGCCCCATTTCGGCCATGTCGCCGCTTATCTTGCGGTATGACGCTTTCTTTCCATTCCGGCGCATTATCCCGCATATCCGATCAGGCCCGTAGGTGCCCTCACTGTTATCGAATATCCGCTTGACCTCTTTCTGCCTTGCCTTCCTTTCTTCTTCTCGGCGATCGCGTCGCTTACAGTACGTATAATATCCGCTGCGTGATACCTTGAAGAATTCTGCCCACTTTGCCACAGAGTACGTCTTCTCCGTTCGCATGAACTCGTAGATTACTTGTGAAGGTTTGCAAAGTAGGCTGTGGCCTTTTTTAACATGTCGGCCTCTATTCGCGCTTCTGCCAACTGCTTCTTCAGCGCCTTGTTCTCTTCCTCCAGCGTCGCATACCGTGTCTTCTCGCCGTCGGCCGTGTATTTCTTCCTCCATCGGTACAGTAGGTTCTCGCTGATTCCCAGATCCTCGGAGATCTGCTTTACACTCCTCGGACTGGCATAACTTAAACTCACCGCATTCTTCTTGAACTCCTCATCGTATTTTGCTCTGATTTCGGCCATCTGATAAAACTCCTTTTCAGTTTGTTCTATCTTAACATACTGTCCGAAATTTTAACACGCTCCCGTGCTAAAGTGTTGGAGCTGACCGCTTGTTATTGCCGCTTAATGCCTGCCAATATATTCCTTGTTTGCTTCTACGTACTTTTCAAAGGCTTTCTGCTCCTCCGGGTCTAGCCCCAGGCTGTTGACATCGCGGCTGCAAACTCCGTTAATCATCTCCGCTACGTCTTCCGGGCTGTATCGTTCAGTAATTGTAAACCCGTTCTTCCTTATTTTTTCATAGTAAGGGTTTTTGCGAGCTGTAGAAAAGTCGGTAATTTCAGGAATATCGCTTAAATCAATAGGAACACCGCTCAAATCTGTAGTCATTTCTTTTTCGTGCATTATCCCGCACCTCCATACATTTCCTGTTCCGGTCTTGTCGCTTTTCTGGCGGATATGATCCGAATTACGGCATCGCCCTCCCTGTAGCAGTGGCATACCGTCAATATCTGGTTTTTTTCGCTGAAGCCTATAAGTAAAAATCTGTCCTCATCACTGGAATGTCTCTTGTCATCAATCGTTGTCGCGTTAGGGTCAAAAAATGCCGATGCCGCATTTCTGAACGATATACCGTGCTTTTCTATATTGGCTAAATTCTTGGCTCTGTCCCATGTAAACAACTGATCATTTATCGAATATGATTCGGCTGGCATATGTGTGAACCTCCCCTACGATTACCAATATACCACTCGCAGCCTTATTTGTAAACTGCTGCCAGAATGCGTTTTGCCTACTAATATTATACTCTAAGCAAACAGTGCAGATGCCATTTTGAAATGTATGAGGTTTTTTGTATTAGAGCCTATTAGAGCGTACGGTGGGCGGACAAAGTAAATGCAACCCTTTACTGACTAAAAGCAACAAAAACGAAAAGAGTGGCAGTAAATAGTGCAAGAAAAAGCAGCAATAACGTGGAAAAGGCGAAAAAGCGGCACAAAG
>WRJQ01000022.1 GCA_009778485.1 Oscillospiraceae bacterium | reverse complement strand
GACGGGGGACGGGCGGCCGGGGACGTCCGCCCCTACAAGGGTGGGGTCATCGGGGGCGGGGGACGGGCGGCCGGGGACGTCCGCCCCTACAAGGGTGGGGGCTTCGGGGGCGGGGGCTTCGGGGACGTCCGCCCCTACAGATTCGGTGAGTACGACTTCCGAGTGCTGCTGGTGCATGTTTTCAACTTTGACGGTCAGCAACGGGCCGTGTGTCAGGGCTTCCGTCAGCACCTTGCCGGGTTCGTTCGTGTGGACGTGCACCTTAATTATCTCGTCGTCTTCCACCACGACTATGCTGTCTCCGCGGGCGTTCAGGAAGTCTCTGAGATGATTCACGCTCGCGCATGTTTTCCTCTCGACGATGAACTCGGTGCAGTACGCAAACTTGATGTCTTCCGCCGTGTATTGGGTGAAGTCCGCGGCGGAGCTATCTTCGCGGGTTTTCGCGGTTTTCACTACGACTTCGCCGCGCAGGGCTTTGAGCATGCCTTCCAATATGTATAGATACCCTTTCCCTCCGGCATCAATAACGCCCGCCTTTTTCAAGACGGGGTTCTGGTTGATCGTATCTGCGAGTGCTATGTAGCCTTCGGCGACCGCGATGTCCAGGACGATCTCAATGTCTTCTTCCTCCATCGCCGTGGCTCTCGCTTTTTCGGCGGCAATCCTCGATACTGTTAAAATCGTCCCTTCCGTCGGCTTCATGACTGCTTTGTACGCCGACTCCACTCCTGCGCTCATCGCTTCGGCGAAGAGCGGCGCGGCTGCGGAGTCCTTTTCCTTAAGCGTGCGCGCGAGTCCGCGGAACAGCAGCGAGAGTATGACTCCCGAGTTGCCCCTCGCTCCCCGCAGCAGGGCGCTCGCGGCGAGTTCGGCCGTGCGTCCGAGCGTCCCGGCAGCGACCGGCGCGAGGGCTTCTTCGGCCGCGCACATTGTCAGGCTCATGTTGAGGCCTGTGTCTCCGTCCGGCACGGGGAAGACGTTCAGGTCGTTGATCTCTTGCGAGTGGTTCTCTATCGAGGCAGCCGCGTTCGCTATCATTTTTTTGAATAGCTCGCCTGTTATTTGTGTCGTCAACAGTTGCTAACCTCCCTAACCGAGTATCATCGAGTCGATATATATGTCGACGCGTTTTACTTCGACGCCGGTGCCTTTTTGCACTTTATAGCGTACCTGGTCCGCGATGCTTTCGCAGGCTACGGGTATGTTGACGCCCTGGTCGACCGCGATGCTGAGCGATATAGATATCGAGTTGTCGTCGTTGTAGGTTATATGGACGCCTTTGCCCATCGCTTCCCTTTTAAGGAGGTGCACGAGGCCGTCTGTCACTGAGTACCTGGTCATCCCCTTGACTCCGAAACAGTTCGTGGCTGCTTCACCTGTGAGGATTGTGAAGACGTCCCTGGCAATGCCAATGGTTCCGTGCTCGTTGCTTGTTTTTACCATGAGCTTGTCCCCTCTCGTTTTCGCGGGGGAACACAGGGGGCGGTTCTCTTGTGTTTCCTGTCACGACAATACCCCTGTGTTGCTTGCGACTGCAGGAACACAAGAGAACCGTCCCCTTGTGCTCCCCGTCTCCCGAGGTGATGATTCATTATTGTAGTACAGTTTTTACGAAACTGCAAGATAAATGTAGTCTCTTAGTTCGAGTTTGGGTCCCATTCGGGTTCCGTGCTGCTAAAAAATGCGGTAATTTGCGGTTTTCAAACACTTGACATGCGTTGGCGTTCTTGTTATACTGGCGGGGCTTCACGGTTATGCGGCTGTGGCGGAATAGGCAGACGCGCTGGCTTCAGGTGCCAGTCCGGGTTCCCGGGTGGGGGTTCAAGTCCCTTCAGCCGCACCATCCCCTTGAGTCTCAAGGGGATTTTTCTTCGTTCATTAAGGACCAGTTTGTGCAGCATAAAGCACAAGCTTTTTTTCGCTACTCGGCATCGGCGAGAAACTCGCGGCATCGAGATTCCACGAATGCCAGAGTTGGTTTGACGCGCAGCTCATATCGCTCGAAGCCTTTTACTGCTTCCATGCACTCGCGCTCAAGGCTTCCGTTGCCAATTGCGGTTATCAGCCTGCGCGCTTTTGCGTTGAGATCGCGCCTGTATTGGCACGTTTTCAGGAAATCGTAACGGATGTCGAAACTTGCAAAGACGAACCGTGTTCGCATATCGTCAGCTCTTTCATGGAATAACGCTGCGCCATTGTCCCACAATGGTGAGAAACCTGTGATTTTTTGCGTGGCGTTGTCTACAGAGAAACCCCAGTTATTGAGATGCCGGTCACCGTTTTCTATAATATGATCAAAAAAGCACATTGCGTAAAAAGGCGCAAGGTCATCGAAGTCATTTCGCATCTGCGCGAGCGCCATGTCAAGGCTGATAAAGCTGTACCCCGGATATGCCTCAAGCAGGTAGTGGTTGGCTGTCAGCAGGCCGCTCTCCTTTGTTGTAAATAATCTGGAGATTGAGACAGTTCTGTCGTTCCGTATTTCAAGGTGATACGGGATCGAATTAACGCCAATCTGCCTTGCGACCAGGTACGCTATCACTTCAGCATACGGCTCAAGCCCGGCGTTTGAGTAACCTTCGGTTCCGCCCTTGCAGAGGATGATTCTGTCTGCGGAGAGGCGTTGCCAGTATTTTGGAAGCATTCCTTCTGTAGTGAGTTCCGGTGACGAAAGGTTTCGTGAAATGTTGCTCGGCAGACCTGTAAACGCTATCCAGCCGAGTGCCTCGTCGAACGGGTTGTCGTAGAGGTTGATGGCGTCAAATGACAGACCTTCGTCCTCCGCCTGCACCCAATAGGTGTCATTGAGCGATAAGCCATGGCAGTATTTGAGCAGGTCGAATCGATCCTCCAAGTTGACAGCGCCGAGTACGGCTTCCATATGATGCCGGTTGACCGGAATCGTGCGCCTTTGCACCCAGTCTGTCATTGCATAGTTCATGTTGTCTGCTTTGCGGAATACAGGGGGGAGCAGATCAGGTCTGTCAATGGAGAAGTCTGAATATATATTGCCGATTTCAGTCGCGTCGTGGTCAAATGACATAACGCGAGTCTGCGCGTTCATCATATAATACTTATGCATGCTCCCCTCCTTTATTGAGTTCGTGTCCTGCTCTCCTTTGGATCAATCCTTTTCTTTCTTCAGGAAGTCGTTGTTCAGGACTTTGAACGACATCTTGTGTTGCAGTTCTGAGTTGTGCGCAAACTCCTGCGTCCGCACGACGATGCCTTCTTTGTCCATGCCGCTTTGGTACTTGCCGCGGGCTTTCTCCAAGAGTTCCTCGAGGGTATAGGAGAAGCTTTCGCCTGTCTCCTCGATGGGCACCATATCCAGGCCCAGGCGCTCGCAATAGCCCTGGGCTTCCTTAAGCCCGAGCTTAGGGCGCGATCCGTTTTCTTCCAGGCGCACTATGTCAAAGATATACAGGTTCGGCTCCAAGAGTTTCAGGCGGTTTTTCTGGATGCCGTGGCCGCAGAACTCGCCTTGCAGCGCGATGTTCTCGCCGAGAGAGGCCAGTTTCTCCTTCAGGCCCTTTTTGTACACCCACGCCCACATTGCGCAGGATTCCGTGTCTTCCTTGTATTCCTTGTTGCGCCCGCAGACTCCGACGGCGCCGTCTTTCGTGTAGAGCGAGCATGACGTCCCGTCCATTTTTGTAGAGATGTAATAAGGTTTGCCGGCGAAGGCTTCCAGGAACTCTGTCATTGACTGCAGGCGGGTCTCGTCGGTCGTCGGTATCGAGAATGGCTTTTCGCCGATCTCGATGCCGGAGCTTCCTACGACTTCCGGCACTTCCCATTTCCTCACGCCGAGCTGCTCTGTGACGTCGGCGCCGGCGGCTGTTTCGCTTATTTCCGGGAAGGCTGCCAATGGCAGCGCCAGCCCTTGCGAGATTTCGCCGCGCATGGTTATTGTTTTTATTCGCAGGCCTTCGCCCATGAACTCGTTGTTGCGATAACTTGTGCGTCTGAGGAACTCATAGCGTTCTTCGAGCGGCAGATAGCTGTCCACCTCGAAGTATACGCATTTGTCGCCCCCGGCGAACTCCCCTTTTTTCGACACGCACTGCCAGCCTTTGATGATTACGAGTTCTATCGCGTCAGCGCCTTCAATCGGTTTGACTGACGCTATTTCTTGTATTGATGCTAAGTTGCGCATGGTAATGTCCTTTCCTTTCGTTTCGCTTCGGTTTCTACCGCCACTATACCTAATTCGTGCGAGATAGTCAAGAATGGCTCGCACGACGACGACAAATCACCCGCCGCCTGCGGGCGGCCTGGGACGGCGGGCGGAAAGCGACCTTTGGTCGCTCTGGGGGACGTCCGCCCCTACGCCCTGCATAGGAACCGTTTAATGAAAATTCCTCGTTTCATTTTACGTAAAACTGTGGTAATATAGTCGAAAATAACTGTAGTACCACAATTTTTTACAAATTTCTACATTTTATTCTACATTTACAGCACGGGAGGCGCGCCGTCATGCATAACAACGGTATGAACAAGGAAATCACGCAAGCGAACTTGCTCCGGACTATGAACCAGGTTTCGGTTTTACTGCTCGCGCACGCTTATGACAAAGGCTTCGAGGAGTCTCTTCTGGAAGGTATAAAGCTCATTGCGGAATGCGTGGACGTCGACCGCATACATATTTGGGAGAACGCGCTGGTTGACGGCGACCTTTGCTACGTGAAGAAGCACCACTGGTACTCGGACAGCGGCCTGTGGAAAAAAGAGGCTCCCGAGATGCGTTCGTACAGCGAAGTCCCGGAGTGGAAGCGTTCGTTTTCGCTCAACGAGTGCATCAACAGCCCTGTCTCCGCTATGCAGCCCAAGGAGCGCGCGATCCTGGAGGCGCAGGGGATCAAGTCGTTCCTGGGTATTCCGCTGTTCCATCAACAAGAGTTCTACGGTTTTCTCAACTTCGACGACTGCCGCAGGGAGCGCGTGTTTACTGATGAGGAGATCGACATCCTGCATTCCGGCGGCTTGATGATTTCCAGCGCGCTCGTGCAAAATGATATGACGCAGAGGGTTCAAGACGCCAACGAAGCAAAAACCAGCTTTCTGGCTAGGATGAGCCACGAGATGCGCACCCCCCTCAACGCGGTTATCGGCTTGTCGGGGCTGATACTCGAAGCCGACAACCTGGAGGCGGAAACGCAAGCGAATATCGAGAAGATCGCCAACGCGGGCGAAGTCCTGCTGAGCATCGTAAACGATATTCTGGACATATCCAAAATCGAAGCCGGGAAGTTCGAGCTGTTCCCCGACGTATACGATGTTCCGAGCCTGATAAACGACACAGTCACAAGCAATATCCTGCGCATCGGCGAAGACCCGATTCAGTTCCTCCTAACTATCGAGGAGGCTCTGCCCGCGAGACTGATAGGCGACGATATGCGCATCAGGCAGGTGCTGAACAATCTGCTGTCGAACGCTTTCAAGTATACGAGCGAGGGCACGGTCGAGTTCGGCCTGCGCTGCGAGCGCGACGGAGATGATGTTTGGATGACCGCGTGGGTCAGCGACACGGGGCGGGGGATCAAGCGGGAGGATCTTGGCCGTCTGTTCTCCGATTACGCGCAGATGGACGTGAACAGCAACAAGACCATCGAGGGCACGGGCCTCGGCCTCCCGATAACGAGGATGATGGTCGAAATGATGGGCGGCTCCGTATCGGTTGAAAGCGAATATGGCAAAGGCAGCACCTTCACTATCAGGCTCAAGCAGGGGTATGCCGGCGACGATGTTATCGGCCCGGATGTCGTGAGGAACCTCCAGGAGCTCCGCTACACCGACGAGAGGCGCAGGAAGAACGCGAGCCTGGCCCGCATCAGCCTCCCCAACGCGCGCGTGCTGGTCGTCGACGATATGCAGACGAACCTCGACGTGACGCGCGGCATGATGAAGCCATACAAAATGACTGTCGACACCGTGTTGAGCGGACAGGAGGCAATAGACGCCATCCAGGCGGAGAAAGTCATTTACGACGCGATATTCATGGATCACATGATGCCCGGCATGAACGGCATCGAGGCGACTGAGAAGATCAGGGAGTTGGGTACGGATTATGCAAGGGATATCCCTATCATCGCGCTGACTGCCAATGCACTGGCCGGCAACGAGCAGATGTTCCTGAGCAAGAGCTTCCAGGCTTTCATTTCCAAGCCCATCGAACTTACGAGGCTCGACGCCGTAATCCACCGGTGGGTGCGCAAGAAGAGCAATGAAGCGCCCGCCCCCGATCAGGAGGAACAGGACCAGGCGATGGCCGTTGACAAGCGTACCCAGTCCAGGGGCCGCGTCGGTTTGAACAGGAGGAGCGGGATCGACCGGCGCGTGCTTAAGCTGGGCGCGGATGGCCTGGATATGGAGAAGGCTCTTGAGAAATTCAGCGGGGACGAGGATCTTTACTACGACGTCCTGCGCTCTTTCGCGATAAACACGCCTCCCCTGCTGGAGCAGTGCGGGAGCGTCACCGAGGAAGGCCTCGCCGATTACGAAAGGCTTGTCCATGGCATCAAAGGGTCGAGCAGCAGCATTTGCGCGGATGAGTTCGCCGGCATAGCCGAGCGGCTTGAGCGCGCGGCTCGGGATCTCGACTATGAGTTCATCTCCAAGCACAACGAGCCGTTCCTGGACGCCGCGCGGCATCTGCTGGCGGAAATCAACGAGCTGATCGACAAGAGGGCGAAAGCCGGCTCCGATCTGTCGGCGGAGGACCCGCACAAGGAGCTTATCGAAAAGCTGATCGCCGCGTGCAGGATATATGACATTGAAACCGTGGACGCGATCATCAATACTCTTGACGCGTATGAGTACGGGCGCGAGAATAACTTTATATACTGGCTAAGAGAGAACGCGGAGAGGCTGAACCTGGACGCTATTGTTGAGAGGTTATCTGCACTATGAGGGAGATCATAAAGTCAAACAGCGATTTGTGCACCGGTTGCAACAGGTGCGTGCGCGAATGCCCGATGGAGGTGACGAACATCACCTATCAGGGCGAGGACGGGAGCATCAAGGTCAGCATCGACCAGTCGATGTGCATCGCCTGCGGCCGCTGCGTCTCGGTGTGCAAGCATGAGGCCAGGTATTATGTGGACGATATCGACCTCTTTTTCGAAGACCTGGCAAACGGGGCGGAGATTTCGCTGATTGCCGCGCCTTCGATCCGCTCCAACATACCGCAGTACAAGCGGCTGTTCACTTACCTGAAGCGGCTTGGCGTGAAGAAGATTTACGACGTCTCCCTTGGGGCGGATATTTGCATCTGGGCGCATATCAAGTATATCGAAAGCGCCGGCAGGGCCCCGCTGATAACGCAGCCTTGCCCTGTGATCGTATCGTTTTGCGAGATTTTCCGCCACGATCTCCTGCGCAATCTCTCGCCTGTGCACAGCCCCATGGCCTGCACTTCGATCTATATGAAAAAGCATGAGGGCGTCACGGATAGGATCGCCGCCCTGTCACCTTGCCTCGCCAAGGCTATCGAGTTCGACGATACCGGCCTTGCGGATTACAACATCACGTTTTCGAAAATGATCGAGCATCTGCAGGAGGCCGGCATTGAGCTTCCGGAGGAAGAGACAGGCTTCGATCATGACGATAGCGGTCTGGGTTCCATATTCCCCATGCCCGGGGGGCTGAAGGAGAATATGGAGTTCTATATGGACAGTAAGCTGAGTATCGACCGTTCGGAGGGTCCCGGCGTGTTCGAAGACCTGAGCTCTTATGCCGAAACGCTCGAGGAGCTGCTCCCGGATATTTTTGACGTGCTCAACTGCGACAAAGGCTGCAACATTGGCTCCGCCTGCACTTATGACACCAATATGTTCCAGATTGGCAGGGTGATGGACAGGAACAGGGAGTCGGCGCAAAGCCACGACAAGGCGTATTACAAAGAGCAGTACGGCAGGTTCGACGAGACTTTCGACTTGCCGGATTTTTTGCGGGAGTACAAGCCTGTCGACGCTGCGTTTCCGATCATTACCGAGCAGGATATAGAAGATGCTTTCGTGCTGCTGGCAAAGACGACGGACGAAAAAAAGCACGTCGACTGCGGCGCTTGCGGCAGCAATACGTGCTACAACATGGCGAGGAAGATCGCCCTCGGCGTGAATATCCCGGTCAACTGCATCGTCAGGTCGATGGAAGAGGCAAAGCTGGAGCATGACGACAACCTGCGCGCGCATGAGCAGATCGCCGATATGGAGAAAGCGCACGAGGCGGATAACCGCATGCTTGTCATGCTCAACACTAGCCCGAATATCACTGTCTTGTTCGACAATCATTTCAGGGCGATTGACACGAACCCGGCCGCGATCAGCTTTTTCGGGTTTACTACCAAGGAAGAAACCCTCGCCGGCTTCTCCGAGCGCCTGTCGAAGAGCATTCCCGAGTTCCAGCCCGACGGCAGGGCTTCCATCCCGCTTGCGGAAAGGCTTGTCGTGGCGGCCAGGGAGGGCTCCGTCAACTTTGAGACGGAACTCATTATGGGCGGCGAGGCCCGCAATATAAAGGTGGAGCTGAAGCGGATCCCTTATGAAGATAGTTTCGCCATAGTAGGGTATGTCACTGACATGACGGAGATACATATGCGCGAGATGAAGCTGAAAGCACGCGACGAGCAGCTTATCCAGGCGATCAACCTGGCGCATATCGCGAACGAGGCAAAGAGCGCCTTCCTGGCGAACATGAGCCATGAAATCCGCACGCCGATGAACGCGATTATCGGAATGACGTCCATCGCGGAGAGTACCGACAGGGTTGATCGGAAAAACTACGCCATCGAGAAGATTAAGGACGCGGCGACGCATCTTTTGGGTTTGATTAACGATATCCTCGACGTGTCGAAAATCGAGGCGGGCAAGCTGGAGCTTTCGCCGGTCGAGTTCGTTTTCGAGAATATGCTCAAGCGCGTCGTGACGGTGAATAATCTGCGAGTCATCGAGAAGAAGCAGAAGCTGATGGTGCAAATCGACAAAGACGTCCCCGGCAGCGTACTGGGCGACGAGCAGCGGCTGACTCAGGTTTTGACGAACCTGCTCAGCAACGCAGTGAAGTTCACGCCCGATGGAGGCGCAATCAACATCAGCGTTGGCCTGGCGGGGGAAAAGGACGGGGTCTGCACGCTCAAAGCCAGCGTTTCCGACTCGGGGATTGGCATAAGCCCGGAGCAGCAGGAGAAGCTGTTCCAGTCTTTTCAGCAGGCTGAAAGCAGCACGACGCGCAAGTTCGGCGGCACGGGGCTCGGGCTCGTCATATCGAAGAATATCGTCGAGATGATGGGCGGTAATATCTGGATAGATTCCGAGCTCGGCAAGGGCGCGACTTTCAGTTTTACCGTGGATCTTATCCGCGGCGTGGACAAGGAGTATTCTGTGCCGGATTTGAGTGACTTGCGTTTTCTCGCCGTGGACGACGATCATGTAATTCTGGATTATTTCGTCAAAATCGCGGAGCGGTACGGGGCTTCGTGCCATACTGCCGACAGCGCGGTGAGGGCGCTGCGCCTGAGGGAGGAGAACGGGCCTTACAGTATATATTTCGTGGATTACCAGATGCCGGGCATGGATGGCATGGAGCTGACGCGGCTCCTGAAGGAGAAGGATGGCGATCAGGCTCATATCATAATGATTTCCGGCATGGAATGGAGCATGATCGAGGATGAAGCGAGGGATACGGGCGTCGACAGGTTCCTGCTCAAGCCGCTCTTCCCTTCCAACATCGTCGACTGCGTAAACGAGTTCCTTCACGCGGGGCATAGCGAGCCCGAAGATTTTTCTGTGTCGATTGACAGGTTCGAGGGTTGCAGGGTGCTGCTCGTCGAGGATATTGAGATCAACCGCGAGATTGTCATGACTATGCTCGAGGATACGCTTTTGTCGATCGACTGCGCTGAGAACGGCAGGATCGCGGTCGAGAAGTTTATGAAGAATCCTGAGAAGTACGACGCGATTTTCATGGATGTGCAGATGCCGGAGATGGATGGCTACGAGGCGACTGAGACGATCCGGGCGCTGGATCTGCCGAACGCGAGGGATATCCCTATCATCGCGATGACGGCCAACGCTTTCCGCGAGGATATTGAGAGGTGCCTGGAGGCCGGCATGAACGGCCATGTCGCCAAGCCGCTGAACTTCGACGAAGTGTTCGACATGCTGAGGGTATACTTGGGGAGCTAGGAGCACAAGGGGACGGTTCTCTTGTGCTATTCTAGCCTATGTGTTTTGCTATGAAGCCGCTGATCAGGTCGAGCGCTTCCGGGCTGTTGAAGCCACCGGTGCCGTGGTACGCGCCCTCGAGTTTGTAGAAGGTCACTTCCTTGTCGAGTTCCTTGAGTTTGTCGTACAAGCGGACAGACTGGTTGAAGGGGACAAGCTGATCCCTGTCGCCGTGCAGCATGAGCATCGGCGGTATTTCTTTTTCTCTCGAAAGATAGTGCATAGGAGAAGCCTTCTCAGCTATCTCGGGGTTTTCGCGCACGTTAATACCGCCAAGCACCATCCCCTCGGGCGTATCGGCGCCGCCATGCTCCATTGCGCTCGGGTAATTGTTCATGTAAAAAACATTCGTCGGGCCAAAGCAGTCGACAATGCAATCGACGTCGCAGGGGTACTCACCGTACTGGCCGTTGTCGAGTATGCCGGCGCCGGTGATGCCGGCCATGACCGCAGTATGGCCTCCGCTGGAGTCACCGTACAGGGCGACCCTATCGGTTAGTATCCGGTACTCTTCGGCGTTCTTGCGCATGAATCTGATTGCCGTCTTGGCGTCCTCAATCTGTGCGGGGAACCCCGCGACTTCGCTTGGCCTGTACTGTACGATCGCGACAGCGTACCCGCGCTGGCCGAGCTTTATCATGCGCGGAAGGAAGAGTTTCGGCGCCTGCCGCATCCATGCCGAACCCGGAACATATACGACGAGCGGGAACTTCTTCGTCGGCGGTCCCATCATGGGCATCATCTCCAGCGGGAGCAGGATTTGGAGGTGGAGCTTTTCGCCGTCGCGCTCGTCATAGACGACGTCGGTGAGGATATCGAGCATCATGCCCGGCTCGTCCGTCCACTTGACGGGTATCGTCCCCTCCGGCAGTTCCGGCGATGGGGGAAAGTCTTCCAGCGGGCCGGTAAATACCGGCACAAGTTTCAGTTCATCCATGTCTTTATCCTTTCAAATTAATAGTCCACCCGACAAAAGCGCGTCTGACGATTTTTGAGTGATTTTTTCGTCAGGCGAGTCAAGCAAGTCTGGCGAGAAAAGCGCCAAAAAGAGGCGGGCGTGCTTTTGTCGGGCGAATCATAGTATTCTACCCCAATATCAATCTCATTCGGACAGTGTTCGGGTACACGACCTCAGGCATGGATTCGATTATGACAATGAGGACATTTGTAGAGATGGATTTTCATAGCATGATTCATTTCCAACAAATAGTATAGCATGAAGATGTGAATAATTCTACATGAAGATTTCAAGTCCCAATGCGGAACGTTGCCGTTACAGACGTCACCGCGACCGTCGCGGCGCCTCGCCCCACCGCCTGATTATAAAGTCCTTGACAAGTCGTTTCTGGACGGGGTGCCTGAACAGTTTTACGACGCTTTTTCAAACTGGCTGTTGTAGAGTTCCGCGTAGAAACCGCCTGCGGCGAGCAGCTCGGTGTGCGTGCCGTTCTCGACGATGTCGCCATCGCGCATGACGAGGATAGTATCCGCATTCTTGATGGTCGACAGCCTGTGCGCGATGACAAACGACGTGCGGCCCTGCGTCAGCTTGTCCATAGCCTCCTGGACTATGCTCTCCGTTCTCGTATCCACGGAACTTGTCGCCTCATCCAGTATGAGCAGGGGCGCGTTCTGGATCATCGCTCGGGCTATGGTGAGGAGCTGCTTCTGCCCCTCTGACAGGCTGACTTTGTCATTGAGCACGGTGCCGTACCCATCCGGCAGAGCGCGGATGAAATGATGGATGCCTACAGCCCTGCAAGCGGCGGCGACCTCTTCGTCCGATACGCCGGCTTTTGAGTAGATGATATTTTCTTTGATCGTGCCTTCAAAAAGCCATGTGTCCTGCAGCACCATGCAAAACTGCTCGTGCACGTTCTCTCGCGTGACGCTGCTCGTCGGGACGCCGTCGATCAGGATCTCGCCGCTGTCGACGTCATAGAAGCGCATCAGGAGGTTGACCATCGTCGTTTTGCCCGCGCCTGTAGGCCCCACTATTGCGACTTTTTGCCCCGCGCCAACTTTCGCGGAAAAGTCGTTGATGATCGTCTTGTCCTTATCGTAGCCGAAGTGGACGTTCCGGAACTCGACGTCACCCGATATGCTCTCCAGCTTCTGCGCTTTCCCGCTTTCGTCGTCGAGTTCCTCCTCATCGAAGAACTCGAACACCCGCTCGCTCGCGGCGGCCGTCCTTTGCAACTGCTGCATCGCCTGCGCAAGCTGCGACAGCGGCTGCGTGAAAAAACGCACATACATTATGAACGCCATTATTACGCCGAAAGTTATCGTCTTGTTAATGGCGAGCACCGCGCCGACGACGCATACAGCGACATAGCCGAAGTTGCCGACAAACTGCATGATTGGCATCATCAAGCCTGTGAGGAACTGCGATTTCCAGCCGCTTTCGTAGAGTTTTGTGTTGATGCCCTCAAACGTTTTCTTGGCCGCCCTGCTTCCGTTATATACTTTCACGACATTGTGGCCGGAATAGATTTCCTCTATATGCCCGTTTATATCGCCGAGGCCTTGCTGCTGGGCCGTGAAATGCTTGCGTGACTTTGAGAGGATAAACGCCATGAATGCGAAGCCGAACAGCGAGGAGCCGATGGCAGTCACAGCCATAATCCAGTTCGTGTAGAACATCATTATTATCGAACCCACGAACATCGTGATAGCGCGCACCAACCCGTCGAGGCTCTGGTTCAGAGTCTGGCCTATGGCGTCGACGTCGTTCGTGACGCGGCTTATGACGTCGCCGTGGCTGGATCTGTCGAAGTATTTAAGCGGCATTTTGTTGATTTTACGCGATATATCCGTGCGCATCGACTTCGCGATTCTCGCGGTTATCGTCGCCATTAGGAAGTTACAGACGAAGTTGAGCAGCGCCGAGCCCACGTAAAAGCACACAAGCAGAATTGCGACCCCGGTTACAGCGTTGAAGTCGATTGATCCGAGCACCGGCACACCGTTCAGGACTGCAGGCAGCCCTTTGGCGATCTCGTTCGTCATGTCTTTGATTCTGTCAGGGCCGAGGAACTGAAGCGTCGTTCCCATCGCGGCGATTGCGAGCGCGACAATGATTACCGGCAGATAATCCCTGCAGTAGTTTAGCAGTTTGCCCCAGGAGGCTTTGAAGTCCTTCGCCTTTTCATCCGCGCCGCCGAAACCCGGAGGCCCGCCGCCCGGCCCGGGTCCCCGCCGTCCGCCGAATCCCGGCCCCGGCCTCGGTTCGGGTCTGTGTTCAGTTCTCGATTCGGCTTCCTGTCGCTCGCCCGTCCCGGGCGCTCTTTTTTCGTTATTATCACTCATGACGCCAACTCCTCCTCGCTTAATTGCGACATCGCTATCTCCCTGTATACGTCGCAGCTTCGCAGCAGCTCGCCATGCGTGCCGACGCCCGCTACTTTTCCTTCTTCGAGCACGATGATCCTGTCCGCATCCATGATCGTGCCTATCCGCTGCGCGACGATCAGGCTGGTCACGCCTGCGGTCGCCCGCTTGAGCTCGCTGCGCAGCACGCGGTCGGTCTTGTAGTCAAGCGCGGAAAATGAGTCGTCGAATATATATATCTCCGGTTTCCTGCATATAGCGCGGGCGATAGCGACGCGCTGCTTCTGGCCGCCGGATATATTCGTGCCGCCCTGGGATATGAATCCTTCGTACCCTCCGGCCATTTGCTCTACGAAGTCGCTCCCTTGCGCTATGCGGACGGCTTCCTTGACGTCGTCGATACTATATTCGTCTGCGCCGTTTTCTCCATACGCGACGTTCGACCGTACTGACCCCTTGAACAGCACTGCCTTTTGAGGCACATAGCCAATCTTGTTGTACAGCTCTTCGAGCTTATACTCCTTGACGTCCACGCCGTCAATGATCACCTCGCCATCGGTCGCGTCAAAGAAGCGGGGCACAAGGTTGATAAGAGTCGATTTGCCGCTGCCGGTAGCTCCAATGAAGGCGACGGTCTCGCCTTGCGAGGCTGTGAAGCTGACGTCTTCGAGCACATAATCCGCCGCGTCCGGGTATTTGAAGCTGACATTCCTGAACTCGATCTCACCCGCGAGCCCGGGCAGCCCGCTGTCCGCCGCTCCGTCCTTTATTGCGAGCTGCGAATCCAGCACCTCGTTGATGCGCTTCGCGGATACAGTCGCCCTCGGCAGCATGATGAACATGATCGTCAGCATCATGAATGACATGATGACCTGCATGGAGTAGTTCGAAAATACGACCATGTTCGAGAAAATCGTGAGTTTCTCCATCACGCCCGCTGCGTCGATCAGGTACGCGCCGATCCAGTAGATCGCGAGCGATAGCCCGCCCATGAGCATGTTCATAATCGGCATCATTATGACCATCGCGCGGTTCGTAAACAGTTGCGTAGAGGTAAGTTCCGCGTTTGCCGCGTCGAACTTCTCCTGCTGGTGCCCTTCCGCGTTATACGCCCTGACTACCCGCAGCCCGGTCAGGTTCTCCCTCGTGACGCGGGTGATATTGTCCGTCAATATCTGCATCCTGCGGAACTTTGGCATAACGAATATCATCACAAGCGTCACCATTATCAGGAGGCAGAAGACGCCCGAGGCTGTGACCATCGACCATTCCCAGCCTTTCCCCGCGATTTTCGTGATTGCCCAGACTGCGGTGATTGGGGCCTTTATTACTAGCTGCAATGCCATCGTTATGAGCATTTGCACTTGCGTGATGTCGTTCGTGGAGCGCGTGATGAGGCTGGATGTGGAGAAGCGGTTGATTTCTTCCATCGAGAAGGAGTCTACTTTGTCGTATATCAGGCTCCGCAGCCGCTGCGAGAACGACGCTGCTATGCGCGCCGCGATGAACCCGACGATGATTGCGGCCGCGAGGCTGCCAAGCGCGCACAGCAGCATGTATCCGCCGGTTGTCCAGATGTCTCTCATTAGGCTGCCTTCTGTCTGGACGAGCCTTGTTATCTCCGACATGTAGTCGGGCATTTTCAGGTCGAGCCATACCTGCGAGACGATGAATACCATGCTGATCCCCGCAAGCATCCATTCCTTCGGTTTGAGAAGTTTGAAGATTTTGATCATTAGTGATTTTGTTCCTTTCGATGATTTTTGCGTGTAGCAGCTTCAGGCGTCCTGCTCCTGCAGTGTCGCCTCCGAGGCTGCGAGTTTGGCCAGCTTGCGTGATATCCTGACATACTCTTTCGCATCGCGTTCGCCCAGCAGCCGGAGCATCCGCTCTACTGAGTCGACAAGCGCCCGGCGGTAGGTCTCCTCCTGCTCCCTGCCCGTGTCAGTCAGCGTGACGAGTATGCGTCTCCTGTCTTCCGGGTCGATTTGACGGGTTATGTAACCTTTCTTCTCAAGGCTGTTTAGTGTTGCCGCGATTCGCGCTCCGCTGATTCCGACGGCGTCGCTGAGTTCGCTTGGGATGATGTTGTCTCCTCCGTTCGCGGCGATGTGATGCAGCGCGAAAACCTCGCCGCGCATGGATTCGTTGATTTTCTGCTGCGGCTCGAACTTGCGGAACATCTGCATATGCACTAGGAACTCATCTGCCAGCTCTGCGTAGTCCATGGTCGTTTTCTCCTTTGGCGGTCGGTTAAACGCGGGGCTCCGCCCCGCAACCCATCGGGCGTTTTTGCTAATAGTGTTAGTAATATATTGCTGTTTATTATTTTTGTCAATAGTTATTTTTAGTGTTAATGAATTGTTCACAAAAAGTGCCCTGCTGGCAGCGCAAGGGCAGCACAAGGGGGCGGTTCCTCTTGCGTTGTTACTGCACTATGACGTAGGGGCGACCACAAGGGTCGCCCCTACGAGGGGTGACGGGGGTTACGACAAGACAGGGGGACGGTTCTCTTGTCTTGTTACTCGTCTACAGCTCCACGTACCGTTTGAGTATCGTAGCGAGTTCCGCGCGCGTGGATGTGTCGCGGGGGGCTGCCGTGTTGCCGGAACGCCCCTGGATGATCCCTGCGGCAATCGCCCAGCCCAGCGCTTCACGCGCCCAGCTTGATGCTGCGCCCGCGTCCGCGAAACCGCTCAGGTCTGCGGCGGCGCTGACGTCAAGTCCTTTTGCAATAGCGTAACGGTGCAGAATGACGACCGCCTGTTCGCGCGTGACAGGGTCGTTCGTCCCGAACCTGCCGTCCCCGTAGCCGTCGACGATACCGTTGCCCGCCGCCCACAAGATAGCGTCAGTATACCACTGGTTGGCGGCTGCATCATAGAAGTGCGGAATCTGCGGTGCGGAGCCGAGAGCTGCAGAGGGGCTGCCTTCAAGCCGGTACAGTACAGTCACGAGCATGGCGCGGGTCATGGTGGAGTTCGGTGCGAATACTCCGCTGCCGACGCCGTTCATCAGATCGTTCTCCGTTACGAAACGAACGGCTTCATAAAACCAGTGTGATTCCCTTACGTCGGAGTAAACGTTCCACGACGGTGCGCGTGCTTCAGGAAACATCGGCGTTATCTCGTTCATAGTAACCTGCCGCGTCAACACCTCGCTGTCAACCCAGCCGGGCCTGACAGCTTTTGCCATGAGCGTCCACGTTCCGGCCAGAGGCTGCAGCGCTCCCCCGGCATACAATATCCAGTCGTCGGAACCGTCCAGCGTGTACCAAATCGAGGCGCCGTCAGTGGCGCAACTCAGGATGAATCCGAAGCTTGCCGCGTTATCGCTGCGATACTCAGCCAGCGTCGGCGTCTGCACCTTCTGCGCGGGCGACACCACCGCCGTTGCGACGTACGCCGCGCCCATAGACGTACCGGCGTAGCTGCTCGCAGCCGCAGACACGCCCAACGTCAGCTCCGCGCCTTCAGGGAACTCCCCGGTGAGTATAAACACGCGCGCGAGCATACATCCGGGTTGAGCCGGGTCTTCCTCCGCGTCGAAAGGCGAAACGGTAAACGGGATCCTGTTCCCGCTCAGCGCGACGCTGAATACACCGTCCAGCGATCTGACGTCCATATATTTACTGAATGTTACCGTAACGCGCGCCGTGTTAGCTTCGATTGACGCCACAACAGGCGCGGCGAGGGAGACCATCCCTATATTGACGTCCATCTGCGGCGGCGGCACGGGCAGCCATCCGGGGCTCCATCCCGGCACGTTGAGGGCGTTGACCTGCGCCGCCGGGTCGAGCGCGCTGTCGGCGTCCTCATACCCCGCCTTGCTCCAGGTGACAAGCCAGTTGCCTTCCGGCACATCCCAGCCATAGTCGCCCATCGCGTCTGTGGTGAGCGGGTTCTCCTGCAGTTCGTAGTAATCGTCCCATAAAACACGGTTGCCGCTGTCGTCCCTGAACCAGATCGTAGCGGTCACGCCCTCCAGCCTGTTTGACGGAACCGCTTCATATACATACCCGCTGGGGTCGAGATAGAAGTCGATCGGGCTCTCGTCGGTTGAATCGTCATCCGGATCGTTATCCCTGACGCTGTTGAGCAAGTTCCTGATATATTCTATCGTTTCGCGCTGGATCCTGTCGCTGAAGGTGCTCGTCCCGAACGAGCCGACTGCCGAGCCGACGTTGTAGCTGTTCTTGAAAGCGTCAACCGCAGGTTTCCCGCCCGGGAACGCCCCCAAAATGAGACCTGCAAGATTGAACAGCGAGTTTTGGTTGTATGCGTAGTTAGTGGCGTTCCTTGCCCGGTCTATCCTGTTGAAGCAGTCCTGTTTTTGCTCCTGCGTGAGTTTGGATAGAGCGACTTCCGTGCTCAATCTGCTCAGCGCGATAATGTCCTGTGTGTTTGAGTGGACGCCGACGATCTGGCTGGATACCGAAACAAAGGAGCCGAGAAGAGGCACGGCGTCCATCGGAATGCAGTTTATGGCGTCGATCACCCCGTTCACCCACGTCGCCCCCGAAGGACCTCCCGACAGCGTCGTTGTGGCGGCACCCGCCGCAGCGAGACCCGGTGAAACGGCGCTGTTTGACAAAGCGCTGACGGCGGGCGTATCCGTAGCCCGGACAGAGAGCGCGGCCGTTGCTCCCGATACTTCCTCAAAGCGGACTATGGTCAGCCGCCTTGCAGCCGTGTCGAGTGTTACGATCTCTATGCTGTCTGAGTTGATTATGGTTTGCGTGTAAGAAGCGCCGCCAGGTATAGAGGTCTTAATGAGCGTGTTCGAGGCGCTGTCTGTATACCATGCGCTCCACGTCAATGAACCGAGGCGCGAATCAAACGTCGATTGTCTTGAGCCCACCGCCGAAGTGTCCTGTATACCGGACGTCGTTGTTATTCTGAAGCTCCGCCTTACCCCGCTCCTGTTGATTTCAAAAATTAACGATATGTCCGCGAGCTCGCCCGCGCTGTTATCGTCGACAGCGATAATCCGCCCGTCGGACCTGTCGAGCCCCAGGACCCTGTTATACCCGGCGAGCCAGCCCTGCGGATCGGACTCTTGATCCGGAACTGATTGCGCAGCTATCCTGCTGTTCCAGTGCTGCCCCGTTTCAGACGCAAGAGCCCTGAACGTATCCATATTGCTTTGCGTCAAAGAGAGATCCGGGTAGATGGGGTCGTATGAGAGCGCGAATGACCGCGGCAGCGAATGCGAGTACGCGTTACCGAAGTAACACACCGCGATGTATGCGTTGGGATCGTCCGGCGCAGGCCGCATCCTTATTGTCTCGGTCCGGTTATTGTAGCGAACCACCAGTTTCACACCGTCCGTGAACCCTGCGCCCGGCGAGAATTCGGCGCGGAAAACGATCTCATTATTATCATGCATGGAGCCGTCGAACCCCATTACGGTAGTATTATGGTTTGTCAGCGTGATAGGGGCGCCGCCTGAAATTGGGTGGAAGTTCGCGCCTGTCGGAGTCTCGCCTATGCGCCCCGCCTTCAGCGCCAGCAGCGTCGATATACCGGGAACGTAGGTGACCGCAAGGGAATCTGGCTGTACCGCCGTCTGCCGTCCGGTGCTTCCGACGACAGATACGGTAAGCTCGTGGTGAGACCCCGGAAGCGGGCTGTTCAGGGTTGCCCTCGCCGTCCACGCTCCGATGTACGGACGGCGGTTATATCCTCTTATCGTCGTACGCCCGGCAAGTTCGCCGTTGTCGTATATCAGGACCTCATAAGGCTGTTCGCCGCTCCCGTCCCAATACGCGTACCCGCTGACGTCAAAGGACGATTGGCTTGTGACGCCGCGCGCTCCCGCGTTGGACATAGTGACAGCCGCGCCGCGCGCCTGCGAACTCCCGGTCAGCGCGAACAGCGTTTCCGTTACGGATGAGCTGCCCGTGGCAAGCGTAACGCCCAGCTCCATCATGTTCTCTCCGGACTCGCTGCTGATCGAGTACTCGACAGACAGCGGCCATCCGCCGTAATCGGAGGGCCTGATGTTCATCAGAGCTCCGTTTGCCGGCGCCGCGCCGACGGGCTGCCCATTTACGCTCATCGAGAAGACCCTGTTGCCGCTGCCGCTGCCGTATGTCGCGGAGAGTCTCAGTCCCAGCGAGTCTTCAAGCGCGGTCACATTACGCGGAGCGAGCGTCGCGTAGACAGATATGGTAGACGAGCCCGCCCGGGCTGTGAAACTGCTTCTGCCGGCGTCGAGCATACTGACGTCGCCCTCGACATGAGGGACGGTTAGGTTCGGTACTGTTGAAATCGCCCCTGCCCGTACGGTAACGCTTCGCTGCGCGTACGCTATGTCAGCGCTGTCAAGATACCTTGTAAGGGCGCTCAGGCTGCGATAAGCGTGAGTGCGCGTGTTTGCCCGGATGAAGACCATCTCGTATGCTCCTTCATCCAGAAAATATTTCGCGTAATCTCCGCCTGAGCCCGAGTCCGCCGTCGCTATGAGCGCGCCGCTCGAATCATAGAACTGCACCTGAAACGGAGTCCCCGGACTCTCGCTTTGAGCAGAACCTTCTACGCCGCCCATTTCTGAAAACGCGGCGGTAACGCGCCCTCTGTATGCGTCGTCCAGCGTCAGACTCGCGGAGACTGACGGAGTGCCGGCATAGTACATAGTCAGTGTTATCGCAGGGTTAGGCGCCATGCCTTCGGGGATTTTGAAATACAGCGAATCGCCCAGAGGCATGATCAGTATCTGGTGTCCGTCATACGACGCGGAGCAGTTCAGCAAAGCGCCCGCCTGTATTGGCTCCGGCGCTCCGGGGCCGCTTACGGTCGCGCGTCTAACGGTTGCGTCCAGAATAATGCGGGCGACGTCTGTGGCTTCTATGTCGAACTCATCCGCGCCCCATTCCATAACGCGGTCATCGTTGGACGTACCCGGAAAAACGATGACCGAGGCTTCTCCCGACAGATCCCATACAGGCGCCGCATATCCGTCGCGCGAGGTCATCCCCATGCTCGTTCCGTGCCATGAGGAGGGGATTATCAGTGAAGAGATCTCGACGATGCGCTCCCTGCCGTTGGGGTCGTCGGAGTTGACGCAGCCTGCGGCGGATCCTGATGAACCGCTTGAAACTGTTCCGGTCAGATATGCGATTATCATACTGTAGTGATAGCCGGCGTAGCGTGAGTTCCCGGCGTATATCCCGTAACTTACGCCCCTGATAGTCCCGCCCGTGATTCTGGAGACACTTGTCACATAACTTCCGCTTCTGTGGAGGCGCGCGCCGATCGAATTCGGACCTGTCGCCGTGACTGCGCCGCCGGTCATAATAAGAGACGAGCACCGGACGCCGCTTGTTTCCATCGTTGCGGATATGCCGTTGGCCGTTATCTCACCGCCGCTTATCGTTACCGACGACTCATTACTGCCGGCTATGCCCGCAGTGTAGTTTTCGTATGTGCTGCCGTTATCCTCGCAGCCGCTGACCGTTATCGCGCCGCCGGTCATTATGAGAGAACCGCTGAGTTTAATCCCCTGCGCCGCGCCGTGCCCCGCGGGATTTCCGCTGACAGTGATGGACCCGCCTCTCATTTCTACGTCGCGGGCCTCTATCCCTACCGACGGGTATGTCGGTGAAACGATTCCGCTGCCGCCGTCAACAGTGATCGAGCCCGCCGTCATAAGGACGCTTGCGGCGATGGTATGGATCGTGCCGCCGCTGTCAGCGCCGCAGCGCTCCATTGTTCCGCCATAGATCTCAACATCCATATAGTTCGATCTGATCACCGCGTAGCGGCCGGAGAGCCGAGCGTCGCCGGAAATCGTGACTTTCCCGCTGCCCATTCCGGCGTGGTGTACTACATATCCGTTTTCTGAACTGAGGTTCCCTCCGGTTATCGTAATATTGCTGTCACCGCACATATATAACGCGTGCGACACAGCTTCGATCGTCCCTCCGGTCATCACTAGGTCAAACGAAGGGTTGTCTGTAATCACGTTCCCGGAGGAAAAGCTTCCCATGGAGCCGCTTTCTATGACGAACGTTCCTTCGCCGCCTCCGGTTACTTGGACGCGGCCGAGGGAGATCGCCCGCCATACTACCGTCACTCCGCCGGTCAGCATCGGAATGCTGACACCGCCTGTCCCGGGCCGTCCCTGATTGTCGAGCAGCTCCCCGGTGATAGTGACTGTGTTGCCTTCAGCAGCGGCTGTAAGGCCGGGGTAAGCCGGCCTGCTCCCGTATGTGGTATTGACGGAGTCGGCGATGGCTTGCGCCCCCGGCGTCGCCCCCGCCGGCGATGGCGCTGACGAGGCGGACGCGACCGGTGCGGTGGCAGGCGCGATCCCAGCGAACACAGCAAGCGCCAGAACTACGGACAGCATTTTGGGTGTGAGTTTTTTTGATTTCATAATCGTTCTCCTTTTACTTAAGCAGACGGCTCCCGAACCGGAAGCCGAACCGGAACCTATTGCTGCAATAATCATATCAGCAGTACCGAAAAATGCACGTTCAATTCTTACGCAAAACCGCACAAACGCATAGAAAAGGCGTGCGTTTTTTTCACAAAACCGCACGCCTCGGAGTATACTGTTTGCTTTTTGCCATTTTGGCGTTTTTCACTAGACAAGACAGGGGGGCGGTTCCCCACTGCTACAGGCACACAGATGCTTTGAATAGGTCGCCGTCGATCGAGAGTTCGAAGCTCCCGCCTTGCGCTTGTACAAAGCTTTGCGCTATCGACAGCCCAAGCCCGCTGCCGTCGCTGCTCCTGGAGTCGTCTCCGCGTTTGAAGCGCTCCGTCAGCTCTGAGGGTTCAATATTCAGCGGATGGTCGGATATATTCTTGATTTCCAGCTTGTAGACAGGAGAACCGTCCCCTTGTCTTGTTACGTCGATGTAGACGCGCGAGCCCGGCAACGCGTACTTGAACACATTCGACAGCAGGTTCTCCATCACGCGCCAGAGGAGCCTCCCGTCGGCACGGACGGGCGCGTGCTCCGGCAAGTTCAGGCGAAAGTCAAGATTCGACGCGCGCACTCTCTCATCAAGCTCGCCAAGTACCTGGCGAACAAAATCAGCAAGGTCCAGGTTTTCCATATGCACTTCAATATTTCCGCTCGCGGCTTTCGATGCCTCAAAGAGATCATCAGTCAAGGTCTTAAGGCGCGCGGATTTCTGAATCAGGACATCCAGGTATTCGGGCGCTCTATCGCTGCTGAGGCCTTCGCTCTTGAGCAGGTCGG
Source organism: Oscillospiraceae bacterium (assembly GCA_009778485.1). Taxonomy (GTDB): domain Bacteria; phylum Bacillota; class Clostridia; order Oscillospirales; family Oscillospiraceae; genus WRMH01. The sequence continues at coordinate 4,239 of WRJQ01000022.1, read as the reverse complement.
AGTATGTTATGACTGACGTCAGCGGCGTGCGGATATCGTGCGATATGTTCGTGATGAGCTCCGTTTTCAGCCGTTCGCTCTTCAAGCGCTCCGCGACCGCGATATTTATTCCGTCGGATATGCTGTTTATCGAGGCGCTGATGCTGCCGAGTTCGGCTCCGGTCACTTCGATTGGGACGCCGTAGCGGCCTTCGCTCGCTTCTTTCGCGCCTTTCGTTACAAGATGCAGCCTGTGAGCGTATCTGAGCATCAGGAGCAACGCTGCGGCGGACAAGAAAAGCGCGAGAATCAACGCTGCCGGTACGTGACGGGACAGCGAGATGCACAGCACGGCCGCTGCAAAGAGCGCGACTCCGAGCAGAACAGCTTTTATCGTCAGGGGGAAGCCCGCCCAGATAGACTGCGCCAGTTTCTTCAGGCCTTTCCAGAGCCGGCTGAAGAGGTTGTAGATTAGCGTATAGCGCCAGAACTTCCCGGCTTTGCAATGCTTGACGAAGCTTAGGAACCAGCCAAGCAGCGGCAACGTCGCGAAAACGGATAGCGCTGCGCTCAGCGTGATGATCCACAGCTCGTTGCCGGCATCCCAGGCGACCCTTGCAGCTTGGAAGTACCCATACACCAGGAGCGTCACAAATGCCGCAACGAAGCACAGCCCGATATCCAGCCAGGGCTTGTCAATGGCGATGAAGTGAACTGATTGCGCTGCGCGCCTTCTGCCCGCGCCGCTGATCAGGATAATCATGCACGCCAACGCTATGACAAGCGGCGCCGCAATGAGGATAAGTTGCTGAGTCATCAGCCTCTGCGTGTTCTTCCATATCGCGTTTTGGCTGCTGACAGCATTATTGTCGAATGCGATGAAGCATGACTGCTTATAAACGCCGTAGTCATAGTAATTATAGCCATAGCCGTAGCCAAAGTCATGTGCGTAACCTGTGAAGACATTTCCGGCGCTGCTGTTGCTCTGCTCTATACTCTCGCCTTTATTTGAAATCCAGTACACGGGTTGCGAACGAAAGTAATCTATGCCTGCGCCTTGCGGGGCGTTCCCCGCGCTCCAGTCTTCATCACTAATTGAGTAAGTAAGCCCCTGCATCTCCTCGAGGCGTTTTTTTGCGAACATATATTCCGCCAGCTGCTGATTGATCGCGTTTTCGACCAGCTGCTTGCCGTATTCCGAATCGCGCTCTTCCAAGACAAAGTTTAACCCAAAATGCCATTGGTTGCCTCTGTTAGTCGAAACGAGGTCGTATACCGTTACCGACTTGTACTCGTTCTCGTCATAATCAAACTCCAGAACCAAACGCTCTTGCCATTCGAGGCATCCCATTTTGCGGATATGCTCCTCGCTTCGCAACCAGAACAGGGTGTACACGTGATAATACGCGTCCGATATATAGTGCTTGTAAAAATTGTCGTTCTTGTCAAGGTCCGCAAACAGCAGTTCCATGCTGATATCATCGAGCTTTGCCAGCCCGTATGCTCCGTATAAGGATATGAACAGCATCACCGGGATCAGGATCACGCAGCATATCTTAACAGAGAGGCGCGCTGTCCAGCCTTTCAATTTTGTAGCCAATGCCCCATACCACCTTTATGTATTTCGGATTTTTCGGGTCGATTTCGATTTTCTCCCGTATGCGGCGGATATGCACAGTTACGGTGCTGCCGCCGCCCAGAGAGTCTTCGCCCCAGACACGCTCGTATATCTCGTCGATGGAGAATACTCTGCCCGGGTTGTGTATAAGCAGTTGTAAAATCTTGTACTCCAGAGGCGTCAGATGGACGTCCTCGCCGTCGACGGAAACCGCCTTGTTCCTGTCGTCAAGCGTGAGCCCGCCGATGTTGAACACGCCCTCGCCGTCCGGTTCAGGCAGGCTGCCCAGCGTCGTATAGCGCCGGAGCTGGCTCTTGACTCTTGCTATCAGTTCAAGAGGGTTGAAGGGTTTGGTGATGTAGTCGTCAGCGCCCATGTTGAGCCCGAGTATTTTGTCGGTGTCTTCGCTTTTCGCCGAGAGCATGATGATGGGTATGTTACGCTCGCGCCTGATTTCCATGGTCGCGCGCAGGCCGTCCATCACGGGCATCATCACATCCATGATTATCAGGTGAACGTCGCTGCGCTCGATTATTGACAGCGCTTGCGTACCGTCGTGCGCCTGCAAAGTCTGATATCCTTCGTTTTGCAGGTATATGGATATGGCTTCCGCAATTTCTATGTCATCGTCGCATATCAGGACACAAGGTGCCCCGGGGCTGCTTCCCCCGTGGTTGTCTCCCGCAGGATAGCGCTTGTTCTTCATACTCACTCGTCCGCGCCGCCTCTCACCATACTGTAGCTGATATTTGCTTTCAGCCGCTCATATTCTACCACATCCTTTCAAATCAGCAACCCGGATTGCTGATGCTCTTGTGAGGATAGCAGGCGTTCCTTACGATTCGGCGGAGGTTTTTCTTAAGGTTTTCTTAAGATGTGGTGCAAGACAGGGGGACGGTTCCTCTTGTGCTGTTTGCTCAGCGGGCGCACACAAGCGGGCGGCCGAGGACGTCCGCCCCTACATTACGCGAAGCAAGACAAGAGAACCGTCCCCCTGTCTTGCTTGCTGAAAATTTCTCTTGACAAGATGGATGAATCATGTTAGTATCATTTTGATATCACTTTCATATCTATATATTCAAAGGAGGAAATAAAATGTCAGAGAATTCGCTCAATGAGCAAAACGCGGCGGTGGAGAAGGTACTGCACGCGAGAAAAGGGATGCCGATACTTGTATGCAATATTTTCGCAACCTTGATTGGCGTCGCGCTGTTCGTATTCGGCATTCTGCTTAGCGTCGGGCTGGAGACGGAGGCAGGGGCTGTGCTGTTGGAGAGCAACAAGAACCTTGGCGCTCCGCTTGCTGTCATAGGCGCTATCTACGGCTTTGCAGCAGGACCGCTGCTCTTCATGGGCCTCCGGATTCTGCAGCCCAACGAGGCGTTCGTGCTGACTCTGTTCGGGCGCTACTACGGCACACTCAAGGGCGCAGGGTTCTTCTGGGTGCACCCCTTCTGCATGGCAACAAACCCGGCGGCCGGTAAATCCGGCACGACAAGCGGGGCTACGGGCGTGGCGGACTCGCCGGTGCAGAATATTGTGAAGGCAATGAGGGGAAGCTCTTTCGTACGCGAGAACAAGAGGATTTCGCTCAAGGCCATGACGCTGAACAATGAGAGGCAAAAAATAAACGACCAGCTTGGAAATCCGGTCATCATCGGCATCGTCGTGATCTGGAAGGTCGTCAATACAGCGAAAGCCGTTTTCAGCGTGGATAACTTCAAGGAGTTTCTTTCAATCCAGTGCGACTCCGCCCTTCGCGACATAGTCAGCCTCTACCCGTACGATTCGACTCAGGATAACGAAAAGTCGCTTCGCGGGAGCAGCCATGAGATCGCGACGAAGCTCAAGGACGAAATCCAAACAAAAGTCGAGGCAGCAGGTCTCGAGATTGTCGAGGCGAGGATTACGCATCTTTCGTACGCGCAGGAGATCGCTGCGGCGATGCTGCAGAGGCAGCAGGCTTCCGCCATCATCGATGCGAGGCAAATGATTGTTGAGGGCGCGGTCGGCATGGTGGAGATGGCTCTGGCTAAGCTGAGCGAGAATGATATCGTACAGCTTGACGAGGAGCGCAAGGCTGCGATGGTCAGCAATCTTCTGGTCGTGCTCTGCGGTAACAAGGACGCGCAGCCGGTCGTGAACAGCGGGTCGCTGTACTGATCAAGCAAGACAGATGGAAGACAGGAGAAGTGATCTATGGAGGAGAACGGGAAGAAGCAGGTTCCTCTCCGGCTCTCAGCTTCGCTGTGGAAGGAGCTTGTCGGTTGGGCGCAGGAGGATTTCCGCTCGTTGAACGGCCAGATAGAGTTCCTGCTGACCGAGTCCGTTCGTATGCGCAAGAATGCGCAGCGCAAAAATGCGTCGCTCGATGATGCGCCGCTCGATAATGCGCCGCTCGATAATGCGCCGCTCGATAATGCGCCGCTCGATAATGCGCCGCTCGATAATGCGCCGCTCGATAATGCACAGTTCGACGAAATATCAGCCGATGACCCGCCGCAGGAGTGAGTACCGCCCGCAAATCACATCTTGCAACATCAAAGTTCTTGCTGTACAATCTACGAAGATACTGCTGTCCGTTTATACTAGCGTGCGTAAATATTCGCCATGCATAGCATCAAGCACTCGAGTCGAAAGGA
>WRJQ01000021.1 GCA_009778485.1 Oscillospiraceae bacterium | reverse complement strand
TAGTGTATAGTATCATGGTGTCACATATGGCGTCAAGCACTTTTCCAGACAAAATCAGGCAGTCGCTGCATACTCCCATGTTGAATAAGAAAAAAAGCTAGTTATATATCAAATTGGTATATAACTAGCTTTCTTAATATATACAATAGTACCTAGTACTCCACCAGGCTGTTGATGTCGATGATCAAGCTGATGGACCCGTCGCCGAGGACGGCGCAACCGCCAAGCCCGTGCATGCCGACATTGTGCTTTTGGATATAGTCGGGCAGCGGCTTGATGACAGCCTGCTGCTCGCCGATAAGCTCGTCGACGAACAGGCAGAACGTTGCCGCATCCGTCGAAATCATAATCAAAATGCCATCGTCCAGAGTCTCATAATCCGGGTCGATGTCGAAAATCCTGTAGAGCCGCATGACAGGGAAGACCTCACCGCGTATCATGATCATCTCGCTGCCGTCCGGGTCGAGGAAAACATCGCCGTCGTTCGGCTTGAACGACTCCTGGATCGAAAGCATAGGAACGATGAAAACCAGGCCGCCGACACGCAGCTTCATCCCGTCGATGATCGCGAGCGTCAGCGGGATGCGGATCGTCACGGTCATGCCCTCGCCCGGAGTGCTCTCGATGGAAATAGAACCGCCGACCTTGTCGATATTGCGCTTGACGACGTCCATGCCGACGCCGCGCCCCGAAAACTCGGTCACTTCCGTGTTCGTGGAAAAGCCCGGCAGGAAAATCATGTTGTAAGCTTCCTTGTCGGAAATCTCGTGCTCCGCCTTCGACGTGAGCCCCTTCTCCATCGCCTTCTTGATAATCCTCTCGCGGTCGAGCCCCTGGCCGTCGTCCGAAACAATGATAACGACGTCGCCGCCCGCGTTCCTCGCCTCGAGAGTCAGACGCCCGGTCGTCGCCTTGCCGGCGCTCGAGCGCTCGTCGGGCGTCTCAATGCCGTGGTCGACCGAGTTGCGGATCAGGTGCATCAGCGGGTCGGATAAAGTGTCGATGATATTCTTGTCGACCTCAGTCTCCTCGCCGATCAAAACGAGCTCGACTTCCTTGCCGACCTTTTTACTGACGTCCCTGACTATCCTGTGCATCTTCTGGAAAGAGTTGGAAACCGGCAGCATGCGAATCGACATCACGATGTCCTGCAGCTCGTTGATGAGCTTGCGAAGCTCCTGGCTGCTGCGCTCGAAAGAGTCGATATGCTGGTTTGCGACCTCCGGGTTCTTCGTGACCATCGACTCGGTGGTTACGATCTCGCCCATAAGGTTCATAAGCTTGTCCAGCTTGTTGACGTTGACGCTTATAAAGTTCTGCTTCGCGATAACCTCGGTTTGCGCGGCGGGCTTTGCCACGGCTGCCTTTTCTTCGACCTCTTGCGGCTTCGGCCTCATCTCCTGGGGCAGGTCCTCGCTGTCCGGGGCTAGCGGTATGAGGCTTGAGCTCTGGAGGAACATCACCTCGTCGCAAAGCTTCTTTAGGACATCCGGATTCTCGCCGGACTGGATATACATGACGAAACCGTTCGCGATAATCTCGTCGCTCGCGGTCTCAGCGTTGAGGTCGGCGGGCTTGTGAATCATCATCTGGCAATGCGGCGCCAGCGAAGTGACGACGCCGAAAGCCCTCATGCTCTCCATCTGGCAGCCATCCTCAAAGGTGACGCGTATCTTATATAACGGAGAACCGTCGTCCAGGAATTCATGCTCCTCCGGTAAGTCCGCAGCGCCTGCAGCGGAAGAACCTGACGCAGGTTCACTTGAACCGGCTGAGGCGTCCCCCTGGATGAACGCGAGGTACTTATGAACCTTGTCGATGAGCTCGCTGAAATCCCCGCCTTCGTTGATCCCGGCGGAGAGTTTGTCGACCTCCGTCTTGAAAATATCGGAGGCTGCAAGAACCAGCTCGATGACGCCGTCGACCGCCTCGGCGTCCGTGCGCGTCTGGCCGGCGCGAATCTTGTCGAACAAGTCCTCGAGCGCGTGCGCGAGCTTAGAAAGATACTCGAACTGCATCATCGAGGCGGAACCTTTGATGGTATGCATTATCCGGAATATCTCGTTTATATGCTCGTCCGCCAGCTCCCGTTCCTTTTCGCTCTGGAGCAGCGTCTCTTCGAGGGTCTCGAGAAGCTGCTGCGTCTCAAATATGAATACATCAAGCATTGGGTCTTGCTCAGCCATCGTAGTCACCTACCAATATGTAAATATCCTGCCGGAAAAAGGCAGTGCGAATAGAGCCGCGTTCAGCCGAGCTTTTTCATCGCGGCGATGATGCCCTCTTCTTTGAAAGGCTTGACGATGAAACCCTTCGCCCCGGACACGATCGCGTCGCGCACCATAGCTTCCTGGCCCATCGCGGAGACCATGACGACCTTAGCCTTGGGGTCGACCTTAGTGATTTCTTTCAAGGCGTCGAGCCCGCTCATCTCTGGCATGGTGATGTCCATAGTGACGATATCGGGCTGCAAGTCTTTGTACATCTGCACTCCGATAGCGCCGTTTTCAGCCTCGCCGACAACCTCGTAGCCATTCTTTGTGAGCATGTTCTTAATTGATATCCTCATGAATGCGGCGTCATCAACGATTAGAACTGTGGCCATTGTGATTCCTCCTAAATTACTTTTTCACCGGCGCCGACCGATTTTATCTTCAGCGCGCCCGTGTCGATGTATAATTCTATCGTGCGCCCGTGCGACCCGCCCGTGTCGTTTGCCTGGATGGGTATGCCGAGCTGCTTGAGTATCGCGAGGCTGGCAGCAGCGTTTCGCTCGCCGATTTTCAGCGCGTCGTTGCTCTGCGTCTTGCCGAACATGTGCGCCCCGCCGGCGATTTTAGCGACGAGGGCTCCCCTGGTGGCGCCGATGCGCGTCATCTGGTTGATGAGCTCGATGATGGCGGAGTCCGCGAACTTCGCAATGTTCTGCCCTTCATAGCCCTTGTAAGTTGGCAGCATGACGTGCGCCAGCCCGCCTATCCTTTTCGCTTTGTCGACGAGGGTGATGCCGACGCAAGAGCCCAGCCCTAAAGTCGTAAGGATATCGGGGGCTTTAGCGGTCTTGAGGTCCGCCATGCCAACAACAATTAATCCCATATCAGCCTTCCAATCAAATATCTACGTATATATTACCAACTTCTTCGGAAACGTCAAGATTTTTATTGTCTTCTTTTCACTTTTCACTATTTATACCGCGCCTGCCCATTACTTTAGTTTCGGCATAATGAGTCGATAATATGAGCAAGGGAGAAAGCCGCTGACCGGCAACCGCATAGACTGATCCCCTGCGAAGGATGTGAACCGCATGAAGATAAACATTCCGGATATGTCGCCCGAACGGAGCGCCCTTAGAGTCACGACCCGTGCCGGCGCGTATACGGGGTCGCTCAAAGAAGGCGATGTCGTGAAGGCGGAGGTGTTATCGAGCGATAAATCGTCCGTCGTGCTAAGGACGCAGGACGGTCGCGTGTTCAAAGCCGCGCTCGAAGCCGGAGTCGCGCTCGCGGGCGGGGATGAAGTCCTCCTGGAGGTCACGGGTAAAGAGAGCGGAGTCATATATATGGCCCTGCGCTACGAAGCGCTGTCCGGGCGGGATGACGATCCTCAGATGCTCGTCAGGGGGTACGAGGATCACAGTCTGCTGCCTTACGCCGCTGCGCTGGCCCGGCTTGGCCTTGACGCCGGCGAGGGGACGGCGGCGGCTATGCGCAACTTGATGATCCGGTATCCCGCCATGACGCTCGATGAAGCGGCGTTTATCGCCGCAAACAGGCTGGATACTGACGAAAGCCTCGTGAACGCCGCGCTGGCGCTGCTCTCGGGAGATGAAAAGACTGATGAGATGATAGCGCGCTTGCTGGCCCTTCTCGGCGCCGCAAGCCCGGAACAGCCTTCCGTCGGATCCCCGGATAACGGCCGGGGCGCTGCGGCGGTTCCCGGTCAGCCGATCGAAGCCGACGCTCTGCTCGCGGGGGGGAGTTCCGTTATAACTGCTTCAATGTCCGCGTCCGGCGAACAGGCTGCCACGACGGCGCAAACATTCCCGCTTTCCCCGGGGGATAGCGCTGTCCTGAACGGGTTTCTCGCGCTGCTGTCAGAGCAAATGGCGGCCTCGGCAGCGGGGCCGGGTACGGCGGCAGCTTCTGACTTGCGGATTATACCACAAAACGATGTGGATTTGCAAACCGGAATTGCATCAAATGTAGAAGAAAATTCATATAGCACCAACTTTGGTATTAATAATCGCGTCGAAAGCGGAGATTTACCTGCTTTTCTGCAGCAGGAAGCTGCTTCTGCGCTGAACGGCGAGGCAGCCGCACAGGTCGGCGCCGCGCCTGCTGTCGCGGAGCAACCCAACGCAGGGGCGGCAGTGTCCGCAGCCGGCGGTGCCGCGGAACAGTCGGCGCTTGCAGCGGAGCAGGCAGCGGTTCCGGCAGCGCAAGCGGAGACTCAAGCGGAGCCTGCAGCCTCCGGTTCTGCCGGGCTCGCCGCAGCCGGCGCTGCCGGACCTGCAACTTCTGCAGCCTCTGCTGAAGCCGCAGCCGCATCGGCGTCGCAGCCGCCGGATGGAACCGCTCAGGCAGCGGGCGGAAGATTCCAGGTTTCGGAGTGGCTGTCGTCGCTTCCGGAGTTCCGATCGACGCCTCGCCCCGCGCTCGACAGATTTTCCGATATGCTCATGCGGATCGCAGGCGACGCTGCGGCCGCGCCGCAAGATACAGTCGAAAGGCTGCGCGAGATGCTGCAAAAGCTGTTCACAGGCATCGGCTCAGGCGAAGCCGGGGCGGGCGAACGGCTCAAAAACGCAAGGGAAGAGCTTTACGCGCGCCTCGCGCTCATCGAGGAGCAGGCAGTGCGCGCATCGCCCAGGGGCGGCTCCGAGCTGCTCGACAGGACACGCAGGTTGATGGATCATGTGCGGCTGCTCAACAGCGTCGACCGTTTCGCCTATATGCAGCTACCTATAATAATGGGCGACGAGAGAAGGACGGCGGAGCTGTATATCTTCAAGCGCAAGGGCGGCGGCAAGAAATTCGACCCGGAAAACGTGAACATCCTGCTTGCGCTGGACCTCACGTACATGGGGCGCCTCGAAGCCCTTCTCAACATCCGCGACAAGGATGTGTCGGTCAAGATGGAAGTGCGCGGGGAAGAGGAGCGCAGCTATTTCAGCGATAATACTGTGCTGCTGCACGAGATGCTCGCCGAGGCCGGGTTCAAGCTGGTGAACACGGCGATAACTTGCTCCGCCAAGGAAACGACGCCGATAACAGCCCTGGCCCCGTCCGCAAGAGCCGCCGGCGGCAGAATAGACTACGTAGTATAGATCCAAGCCCCCTTCGCGCACGAAGGGGGTGGCGCCCGCAGGGCGGCGGGGGTTGTCCAGCGTCCGAAGGACGCTTTCCCCCGTCGTAGGGGGGTCCTTGTGGTCGCGGTGATAGTAATGAGAAGGACATGAGCGAAGAGAAAAACAAGAGAAAAAGAGCCGCCGCAATAAGCTACGACCCCAAAGAACACGACGCGCCGCTGCTCGCTGCGTTCGGGGAAGGATACGTCGCGGAAAAAATCATCGAAATAGCGAAGGCCTCGGGCGTCCCGGTGATGCCGGACCCGAGCATTGCTTCCTTGCTGTCGAAAGTCAGCATCGGGGACGAGATACCGCCCGAAATGTATGAAGCAGTTGCAAAAGTACTCGCATTCGTCGGTGAGATCGACCGCCGCTACGGTGAAAAAATCAAAGGAATACGATAGTTAGTTAGTAGTTAGTAGTTAGTAGTTAGTAGTTAGTAGTTGGTGGCCATACGATAATAATCCGAGTAACCATCCGAGTAGCCGAATAATCATACGATAATAATCCTGTTGAATTACCGCAACAGATATGAGATAATTAGTTAGTTAGTAGTCCTTACATGGTGATTGTGAAGAATTGTTGAAAATGCTCACTTCGATAACAAAAACAACCAGACATAGTAACTACTAACTACTAACTCCTAACTCCTAACTAACCAAAGGGGGTTTTAAGCCATAGACGTCAGAACGATAACCGGCGCCGCCGCCGGAGCGCGAAACGGCCCAGACCCTGTGCGCACAGTAGCGCCGCCGGGCGAAACAGCGCCCGGAGCCGCCGGCAAAACTGATGCGGACTTCGCTTCAGTGCTCGCGGACGCGCTGACCCCGCTGCAGGGCGAAACCGAAACCGCAGCCGAAACCGCAGGCGAAACCGCAGGCGAAACCGGAGCCGCAGCCCACGCGAACGAAACTGCCGCACAGGAACTGCCCGGCGCAACGCCTGAGCAAGCCGCCGAAGGCGCGCAGCCCGCCGCGCAAACGCAGCAGCCCAATACAGACGCGCAGCCCGCCGCGCAAACGCAAACGGACTCGGGCGCCCAACTCTCCGCCGATGGGCTATATGAGACATATATCGTGCCATTGCAGCCCGTCGTCTCCCACCTGGCGGAAAACGCCTCGGGAGCCACAAGCGCCGGCATAGCGGGAATGCTGGCCGACGCCATGAGGGAAGAAACCCGCATGATGGGCGTCACAGCAGGGACAGGCGCATCCGGGATGCCTCCGGGCTTCGGCTCTTTCAACACCGGTGGGATCGAATCCGCGATAATGGCAGCCGCGGCGACAGGCGAAGTGACCGACGCGCAGATTGCGCTGCTGATGCTGTGCGCCATGATGCAAGGCAGCCAGGACGGCGACTTCTCCATGCTGATGCAGATGATGGCGTCCATGCTGACCAAGATAGAAGGCGACGCGGAAAAGCTCCGCAGCGACGTGATGTCGACCGGCTACGACCCCTACGTCCTCTACAATATTGACAGGGAAGTGTTCCACACGAGGATCCCCGGCACGACAGGGACAGGCGAAGTCGTGCTGCCGCTTGAAATATGGAAGCCGACGACCCCGGCGATAGTCAACGTCGAAGGCGAAAGGGATCCGCTGCTCTACCGCGCCGTGCTAGACCAGTTCAACGTTGAGACGGCCGCGCGCTACCGCCCCTTCCGCAACGGCTACACATACTGCAATATCTACGTCTGGGACGCGACATCGGCGATGGGCGCGGAGATACCGCACTACATCGACCCCGCGACCGGGGCGCCGCGCTACTATCCCGATATAAAAGGCACGCACGAACTGGGAGCCATAGCCATAGATAAATGGCTGCGGACATACGGCGAGAGCTACGGCTGGCGCGAAGTCGACGCGGCGACGGCACAGAGCTACGCAAATATGGGCAAACCGGCCGTGACGACGGCAGGGGAGATCGGCCACGTGCAGATGGTCTGCCCCTCCGCCGACGGAGGCTACGACGAACTTAAAGGCGTGACGGTCGCCCAGGCCGGCGCGAAAGTCGCGAACTACACATATATCACGAATATATACGGAGCAGGCAGCCTGAAAAACGTGAGATATTTCGTCCATGAGTAACATACTGGAATGCTATAAAATCCTCGGAGTCAGCGCGGGAGCGGGGTTCGCCGATGTGACGACCTCGTACAAAAGTCTGTGCCGCATCCACCACCCTGACGTCAGCAGCGACCCTGAGTCCGAAGAGCTGATGAAAAGCATCAACATCGCCTACGCCGTGCTTCGGGAGAAGTTCAGGCGCGAGGCGCTTCTGCGAGAGCGCCAGACCTTTGCGCGGCAGACAAGGCGCTACACCGGGTTCGAGACGCGCGCGACCGGCGCCTACGCAAGGAAGCAACCCGCAACGGAGGCGGAAAAAGAAGCCTCGACAGTCCTGCAAGGCTATTTCAGGGCGTTGGGAGCTTGCGATTACTCAGGCGCGTACAGCTACCTGAGCAGCTATGACAGGCGGCAGGTCACGCGCGAAAGCTTCATCAAATGGCGCAAATCGGTAGAACGGCTTTATATAATGCGCGAGTTCCGAGTCAAGGGCGAGTCCGCGAGCGCGACGGTGAGCTTCAACAACGGCAGGACAGTCCACGCGCGCAAGTTCCGCGTCGAGGTGACAGAACAAGACCTAAGTGACGACGTGACGCGTTCAAGCGAACTCGAAAAACTGGTAATAAACGATAACGGGCTATGGAGGGTATTCCTCGGATACAGGGGCGTCGGCGAGCTCACGCGCTCGTTCGACGAGAGGTTCGAGGAAGAGCGCCGGCGCGACTCGGCGAAACGCTGGCAGGAGTATAACGCGGGGCTCCATCCCGAGTACAATATGTTCAGCCTCGCAGGCCTGAGGAACGCCGCCTCGCGAGAGGTCTACAGGCAGGGGCGCTTCGGCGGGACGCTGACATTCGCGGCTATATCGGTCCGCTGCAGCGGGGATGGCGAAAGCGAGCAGGAAGATACGCTCCTGCGCTCGGCAGCGAGGACGATACGCAGCGCCCTGCGCGAGACGGACGTGCCCGCCTACCTTGGCGACGGTGTGTTTGCGGTGCTGTTCGTCGAGCTCCGCAAGAAGAACGCCGAAGAGATCATCACGCGTCTGTCGAAGAAGATCCGCGGCAATGCAGGCCCGAGGCTTGGCATTCAGGCGGACATACGCCACGCATTCGAGTCCTGGACAGCGGCCTCCCCGGCAGACATGGACGGCATAAACACAGTTTTGAAAACATTCGACAAGAAGTTGTAAGCGGCGCAACTACCCGGGCGAGCAAGCTCCAAAACCACCGAAAAGTTATAACAAAAGTTTAATTACCCGCGCTAAAGTCAAAGCAGCAAAAATCCGATAATGCTGGTAGATGAAATACTCTGCGTGTTTTTTGCGCGTAGGGGGTGTCGAGTTCGCCACCCGCCCCCTAAAGAAGGCCGAGGACGAAGCCGGAGCGCAAAACGTATAATCAAAAGGATTTGGGGGACTTAACAATGGCTATTAACCCGATAAACGGATCGACTCTCAGACTGATGGGGCTCTCCTCAGGAATGGAGACGGACACCATCATCAAGCAAATGATGCGCATATCCCAGATGCGCATCGACACGCGCTACCGCGCGATGAAAAAATACGAGTGGAAGCAGGACGCGCTGAACAACGTCAGCGAGATGATAAAAGACTTCCGCTGGAAGCACTTCATCGGCATCGGCGAAGGCGCCGTCGCCATGAGGCAGGAGAAAATCTACAACACCACCATCGCCGTGATCACAGGGCCGGACAAAAGCAAAGACGCCGTTACAGTCTCGACCTCGCTCGGCACACCTACAGGGAGCATCAGGATCGGGCAGATTGCCAGCCTCGCGGAGCAAAACAGCGTCTCGAGCAGCAGGTACGCCTCCGCCAGCGGCGATGGCTTCAACATGAACGAGAAGATCGGCGGCCTTTCGATCTCCAACGCCAGCATCAACTTCGACTCCTCGACCGGCAACGCGGACGTATCCATCAACGGCGCGAGGATTAAGCTCAACAGGAACGACACGCTCGACGCGATCAACACGAAAATCAGAGCCGTAGGCGGCCGGGAGATATTCTTCAGCGGCGGCTACGCAAATATTGATATTAACGGCAAAAGCGTCTTCGTAAGCGAAAACGAGTTCTACAAATCCGAGCTCAACATGAAGCTCGGCGAGATCGGCAAGCTCGGCTCCGCCCTGGACTATGACTTCGCCAAGGTCAACATCAACGGCACGGACGTAATGCTCAACAGGTACGACAGCTTCGCGCAGATAAACTCAAAGCTTGTCGCAGCCGGCGGGACGGCGCTGTCGCCTGTCGGCGGAGTCGTCACGGCGAGCATCAACGGCGTCGACGGCGTCGAGATCAATATCAACGAGGCCGACGTCTTCGGCGAGATCGACCGCGCCATAGGCGCTGCCGGGGGCACGGCCGCGAACCTCGTCAAGTTCAGCTACGCGGGCGCGAGCATCGAAACGACTTCGGGCACATACTCGGTCTTCGTCACGGCGGCGGACACGCTGGACGATATCAACCAGAAGATTTTCGACTCCTATGGAGTCGCGGATGCGATCAGCCTCGACGGCAACGATAAGATCAACGGCGTCAGCGTTGGCGAGGCCGACTTCACAAGAAAGACTCAGGTGTCGATCGAAACCAGCGGGGTCGTCGCAAAGGCGAATTCCACCCCCATGCTCAAAGGCTTCGACGCCAACGGCAACAAGACTATCAACATCAACGGCGTGGAAATAGAGATCAACAAGGACATGACCATCGACGAAATGCTCCAGAAGGTCAACAGCTACAGCAACCGGACTGGCGTCACGATGTCCTACAGCAAACTCTCGGACTCCTTCATGCTCAAGTCCGTCTCTGCCGGCGCGTCGACAATAACGACGCGGAACATGGATATGTTCGGCATAGGCAACGGCAGCTACAGCGGAGGGTCCAACGCAAGGGTCTGGATCGACGACGGCGTCACCGGGCAGTGGATCAATAGCAACTCCAACACAATTGAGTTCCGGGGCGGGGTCAAGATCACGCTCAACCACACGACGGACCCGGTCGTCAATGACAACGATTACCTCACAATCACATTCAAACGCGACGCTACCGAGGCGCTTGACAAGATAAAATCCTTCATCGAAGGCTACAATTCCCTGATTCAAAAGCTCGAGGATATGCTCAAAGAGACGAAGACAAGCGCGGAGAGGGCATACGGGCCGCTGACCGAAGAGGAAAAGTCCCTCATGACGGAAAAGCAGATCGAGGACTGGGAAGCCATAGCGAAGAAAGGCGTCCTCAGGAGCGACGCCGGCATACAAAGCATGCTTTCGAGCCTGCGAAACGCGCTGTACGCGACAGTCAAAGACGCAGGCGTGTCACCGGCGGACATCGGCATCAGGACAGGCGCCGGCATGGGCGGGCAGATTATCCTCGACGAGAGGGGCGAAGAAGCCCTCAGAGCCGCCCTGGAGCGCGATCCGGAGAAGGTTATGAAAGCCTTCATGGGCGGGGAGAAGGCCACAGCCTATGAGGAACGGGGCCTGCTCTGGCGCATCGACGATATCCTGCAAGGCTACGAGAAGAACAGCCAGAGCGCGACGCTCAGCAACCTCGCCAACTCCATCAGGCGCGAAAACGAGCAGATCGAAAAACTCACGAAGAAGATGTGGCAAGAGGAAGAAAAGCTCTATATGAAATTCGCGGCGATGGAGACTGCGATGGCCAAGCTGCAGGATCAGAGCGACTGGTTCATGTCCATGCTCAACAACACGAATAAATAAATCGGGTACCTGAGCAGACACAACGAAACAAGGAAGTAATGCGTATATGCAACCGATGATTTCAATCAACTCCCGCCCGCAGGATGCGTACAGGCAGCAGGACATACTGACGGCAAACCCGATAGACGTCATAGTAATGCTCTACGACGCGCTGAAGAAAAATATCATCCTGGGGCAAAAGAAAATAGCCAAAGGCGACATACAAGGCTCCCACAACCACCTGATAAAGGCGCAGCAGATCGTCACGGAGTTGGTTAACAGCCTCGATATGAGCATTGAAATGTCGGAGACGCTCCTTGCGCTGTATACGTTCATGCTGAAAAGCCTTGAAGAAGCAAATATGAAAAAAGACGCGGAACCGCTTGACGCCGTGCGCGAAATGGTAGAGGAACTCAGGGAGGCGTGGAACGAGATAAGCGTCCTGAACAAAGGCAACCTGTACTTGAAAGAAGGATGATCTTGAGCAGATTCCACGAAGCGGCCCGGCTGCGCGAGCTTCTCGATATGGAAGCGGAAGTCTCGGCAGGGATGCTCGAATTACTGAAGCAACAGACGCGGCTGCTGGAAGCCGGCGATGCGGAAGAACTGAACAAATCGCTTGTCGAAAGCGCAAGGCTGATGGGAAAATTCGATGGATTGCATCAGGAGACAGAGCCCCTGATGCAATCCTACATATTATATTTGGGTTCCGACGGCGCAAAGGAAGACAAGCAACTTGAGGCGGCATGGCAGCGCGTCACCGAGCTGCTCGGCGAGTGCAGCGAGCTCAACAAGAAGAACGTCGCCGAGGCAAAAGAAGGCGTGCAGGAGTATGTCCGCAGGATAGGCAGCCTCAGCATGAAGAGGGAAAGCCTCGGGCGCTACGCCCAGCCAACCGGCGACAACTCGGCAATGTTCGATAAGAAACAGTAAACCCCTACGGGTAGTTAGTAGTTAAAGGGAAATAATTCTCTGCATGATGACTGTGAAGAGATATTGAAAATGCTAACATCAATAACCGGAACAACAAGAACGAACAGTGCCAACTACTAACTCCTAACTACTAACTAACCAGGAGGTCCTGCATTGGCGATCAAAGTCCAAAACCCGCTGGCTCCGGACCCCGGGCGTTACCCCGCCCGGGGCGTCGACGCGCGCCAAACCCGCGAGAACGAAGCCACGACCTTCAGGCGGACGCTCACGGACCTGTCCGCGGAGAAACATACGGAGAAAATGCAGGGGCTCATCAAGAGCATAGACGAGCAGGGAGAACGCCTCACCGACAAGGTCGATGTAAAAGAGTTTGAAAAATATCGCCGCCTGATACGCGAATTCCTTGACGAAATAGTCAGCAACAGTTATACTTTCTCGAGAGAGGACGCCTACGCGTCCAGAGGCAGGCGCAGGTTCATCGCGACGGTGGACACCGTGAACAAGAAACTCGACGAACTTGCAAAAGAAGTTTTAAAGGAACAAGCGGACAACATCGACATCGTCCACAGGGTCGACGACATCCGGGGGCTCCTGCTCGACTTGCTGCTGTAACTCTCAACTTTATGATGAAAGACCTGAAAGGAGTGGACGTATTTTGCAGGATCTCGTTGATATCGACCTGGTCGTAGAAGACGTAATGCGAGGCAAATACCTCACATTCATCGTCGGCGAAGTAGCCTACGGAATCGAAATCAGCTATGTCGTCGAAATCATCAGCGTACAGGAAATAACCCTCGTACCGCACACGCACGCCTATGTCAAAGGCATCATCAACCTGCGCGGCACCGTCGTGCCGGTCATAGACATGGGGATGCGTTTTGGGCGCGGGGAGATCGTTTACACAGAAAAAACGTGCATCATAGTGCTTAGCATGGACGACATGAGCGTCGGAATCCTCGTGGACGAAGTCGAGGACGTCGCGAACATCGACGACGAAAGCATTCAGGAACCCCCCACCACCACCGGCAACAGCGTGAGGAACTTCTTCATAAAAGCGGTCGGCCTCTCGGGCGAGCAGATCAAGCAACTCATCGACGTCTATAAAGTCTTCGAGGTGGACCTGGAGAACCAGCTACAGCCTCAGTAAGGGGTACACGATGCATATTGAAGACAAGGACTTTATCAAGCTTCGCGACTTTATCAAATCGAACTTCGGAGTGAACCTGGAGAAGAAGAGGGCGCTGATCGAAAGCCGCCTGACGAACTCCATCGCCCAGTCGGAGTTCGAAGGTTTCCATGACTATCTTGAAGACGTATTCATGGACAAGAGCGGCTCCAAGCTCGACGACCTCATGACGAAGCTTACCACCAACTACACGTACTTCATGCGCGAGGAGACGCATTACAAGTTCATGGTCGACACCGCGCTGCCCTACTGGACGTCGACGATACGCGACCACGACCTGCGCATCTGGAGCGCAGGCTGCGCCTCGGGCGAAGAGGCATATACTATCGTCATGGTGCTCAGCGAGTATTTCGGCAACACGAAGCGGAGCTGGGACTCCACCGTCCTCGCGACGGACATCTCCACGAGAGTCCTGGATATGGCGAGGAACGGCGTTTATCCGCAGGAGCACTTTGAGCACCTGCCGAAGAACTGGGAGTCGAAATACTTCACGAAAGTCGGCCCCGAGGAGTACAAAGTCACGGAAGCAATGTCCAAGGAAGTCGTTTTCGGGCAGTTCAACCTCATGGGGAACTTCAGCAAGTTCCGCAAGAAGTTCCACATCATATTCTGCCGCAATGTAATGATATATTTCGACGTACCTACGAAAGCCGCTCTGGCGAAGCGTTTTCACGACGCGCTGGAAGTCGGCGGCTATCTTTTTATCGGCCTGAGCGAGACGCTCTCAGGCATCAGCGGCGACCTCCAGCAGATCGCCCCCGCTATCTACCGCCGAGTCAAGTAACAAGACAAGAATAGCACAAGGGGACGGTTCTCTTGTGCTGTTCGCCAGCTGCACCCGTAGGGGCGAGCCTTATGCTCGCCTCATTGCGTAACTATTCAGTGCCACCTTAGTTCGGCCGTTACATCACGTTCCTTTCGCTCGAATGCGCATCCATGCGCATACTCGCGCCCCCCAAATTGCAACGACCTCACCGAGGCACTGAATAGTTACTACCCTGCGACTAAAACTGTGCAAAAAACGCAAAAATTATAGACATTTTAAATGTTCTATGATAATATGGTTGCCCGACAAAACCGCGTCTGACGAATTTTAAGTGATTTTTTCGTCAGGCGAGTCCAATATGTTGCGGTAATACTATGTGTATTACCCAACATATTGGGCGAAGTCTGGCGGGAAAAGCGCCAAAAAGAGGCGGGCGTGCTTTTGTCTGGCAACCATACTATACTCATTCCCTGAAACGACTAGAGGTGAAACGCAATGTGGGATAATCTCTTCAGATCGGCAGACCTGCTGCAAAAAGGCCTGTCAGCGGCCTGGACGCGCAACGCCGTGATACGCAACAACATAGCCAACGTCGAAACCCCGAACTTCAAAGCATCCGAAGTGGAGTTTGAGGAACTCTTCGCCCACGCCCTGGAAGGCAGCGGCTTCAAGGGTGCTAAAACACACGACGGGCACATAAACCTCGGCCCGATGAAAGGCTTCAAAGGCGCGAAGACGCACTACGGGCATATAAATATTGGCACCGACCCATGGGATTTCAACGCCCGGATCGTACAGATCAAAGATACCGGCATGCTGATGAACGGCAACAACGTCGACATCGAATCCGAAAACGTGAAGCTGGCTCAAAACAGCATCTACTACAACACCCTTATGGAAAAACTAAACAGCGAGCTGCGCAGGCTCCGCATGGCAATAACAGAAGGAAGATAGTACTGCTCGGATAACGCTAAGCTTCGCTTCATCACAGCTCGTTTTCGAATCGAACCAGGCTTCGATTTGATTGAAACAGAATATGAGGAAGCAAACAGATTATTGACTGCAGGCTCCTGCAAAAGAAAGGCATGGGAAGTATGGCATTTCTGGACTCAATGAGCATCAGCGCGTCGGCACTCACGGCAGAAAGGCTCCGCATGGACGTCATTGCGGAGAACATGGCAAGCAGTAACACCACACGGACGGAAAACGGCGAACCCTACCGCAGAAAATACGTCGTATTCCAGGAGAAATCCAAAGACTCATCGTTTTCCACATTCTACAACAGATCACGCTACGCAATAGGCAAAAACAGGCTTTACGGCACAGGCTCAGCCTCCCCGTTCTTCCACAAAGCGAGGAGAGCCGTCGGAGGAGTGCGCGTCGTCGAGATTGGCGAGGATATGTCGGAGTTCAAGTATGACTACAACCCGACGCACCCCGACGCCGACGAAAACGGCTACGTCAGGATGCCGAACGTCGAAGTCGTCCAGGAAATGGTAGACATGATGTCGGCGTACAGAGCCTACGAAGCAAACATCACAGCGATAAACACGCTTAAAGACATGGCCGTCAAGACCCTGGAAATCGGCAAGTAACGCCCTACCCGCAGGGGGTTCCGGGTCAAGCCCGGAATGACCATAGTTCTTCATAAACAAAAACAGGCCCCGCGCCGCAATCCCCCCACACGTCATTGCGGCCCCCGCGCCGCAATCCCCCTACTGAAAGGAACCAACGAACATGAGCCTCAACCTAAACCCTCTGTCCTCAAGCCTGATCAACCTGCTCGACGCCGAAGCGGCCAGGACCCGCACCCCCGCAGTATCGGCCATAGGGGAGACGCCGGGAGGCAACTTCTCAGACGTCCTTACAGAATCGTTCAAAACAGCCTCGGTCACAGACACCCTTGATAAAATCTCCGGGCTCGAGCTGCTGAGCGGGCAGACAGACGACATGTCGGGGCTGCTCCTCGACGCAACCAAAGCCGAAATCTCGCTCAACCTCGCACTCCAGATCAGAAACAAAATCATCGACGCGTACAACGAAATAATGCGCATGCAAGTATAGGGGTACGACATGGAGCCGGTGCAAGTAGTGATATTCATTATCGGCACGATACTTATAATCGTCGCCGCTTATTATGTCACGTACTTCGTCGGCTCTAAAGCGTCCGGAACCGGCCGGGGCAGGGCGAAAAACAGGAACATCAACCTGCTCGACCGCTTCGCCATATCCAAAGACAAAAGCTTCTGCATAGTGGAAATTGCAGGGAAGATATACGTCATCGGCGTGACGAACCAGTCGATGACGCTGATAGACACACTCGACGCCGCTACCTTCGCCGAAAACGCGGAGGAACGCGGCGGCTCTGCATATTGGCAAGCGCCGGGAGGCAAGTACACATCCCGCATGACAGGCAGATTGGCCGCATTTATGTCGGGGCGGATGAACAAAAAACGAGACGCCGCGTCATTCTCCGAGACAATGCGCAACGCGCAAAAAAAGGACGCCGGCAGCACCGACGAGAACGACGACAGCGATCAGTAACACAACAAGAGAATTGAGTACAACGATTTGAGAGTCAGAAAACGAAAAAACTCCCATATATGGCTCAGCCGGCAGCGCGACGCGGCGGAGCAGATCGCGCCCGTACCGCTGCACCACGGCCGGCACGGACCCAGACTAGTACCCCCTGCGGAAGCGCTGGTACCCCCTGCGGAAGCGCGGGCGGCAGCGACCCGGCGAGGCAACGCGCCGGTAAGGCGCAGCAAAACCATCGCGTTCCTGACAGCGCTCATAGCGACAACCGCAATAACCGGCGTCACAGCGACAGCGGCGCTCGGCGAAGTCGTGACCACACTCTTCGGCGAAAGCACGCAGACCGTCGACATAGTCATACTCCTGACGATCCTGACAGTCCTGCCGTCGATAGTCCTCATGATGACAGGCTTCACGCGCATACTCATCGTCCTGTCATTCATGCGCAACGCGCTCGGCATGCAGCAGACGCCGCCGAACCAGGTGCTGGTCGGACTCGCGCTGTTTTTGACATTTTTCGTCATGTCGCCCGTGCTGACGAGCGTATACAACGACGCATACATCCCGTTCACGAACCAGGAAATAACCCAGGACGAGTTCATCGACAGAGTCATGGCCCCGACCCACGACTTCATGCTCGCGCAGACAACCGACTCCGACCTTGAATTCATGGTCAGCCTATCCAAAGAAGAAATCGACGACCCCGAATCCGTCCCGAACAGCGTGCTAATCCCGGCGTTCATCCTCAGCGAGATCAAGCAAGCCTTCATACTCGGGTTCTTCATATACATCCCGTTCATCGTTATCGACATGGTTGTCGCAAGCACGCTCATGGCGATGGGCATGATGATGCTGCCCCCCGCCATGATATCCCTGCCGTTCAAAGTCCTGATGTTCGTTTTAGTCGACGGCTGGCAGCTCGTCATAGGTGCGCTCGTCAAAAGCTACGGATAGCGCCGCCTGAAGGTAGTGGGTACCTGAACAGACAAGCAGACAAGCAGACAAGCAGACAAGCCCGAAACCCCGGAGATCACTCACAAAAACCGAAAGGAACAAAGCGATGGTCACACAAAGCGACGTCCTCAACGTGCTCAAGGACGCGATCTACACCGTCATCATCTCCGCAGCGCCCATGCTGCTCGTGGCTATCATCGTCGGCCTCACCGTCTCAATCTTCCAGGCGACGACGCAAATAAACGAACAAACGCTCGCGTTCGTGCCGAAAATAGTCGCAGTCCTCCTCTCGCTGCTGCTCTTCGGCAGCTTCATATTCAGCAACATCGGCGGATTCGTCACACGCCTGTACGAGACGATCAACGGGATATTCGGGTAAGCGCGAATGAGCGCGGTGGTAAGCTCGATCTTAGAACACGCGGACTACATGGTATTCCTGCTCTTCCGCGTGGCAGGGCTTGTCGTCACATCGCCGATATTCGGCAGAGTAAACGTCCCCGCCAGAGTGAAAGTAGCGCTCTCCGCCTCCCTCGCGTTCCTGTTTTTCACCATCTTCCCGCAAACAGAACCGATCAGCTACTCGTCGCTGTCGGGCTTCGTCATAATCTGCGCGAGCGAACTGATCCTTGGCATCGCGCTTGCGTTCGTCACGAACATATTCTTCACGCTGACCTTCACCGCCGGCCAGCTAATCGACATGCAAATAGGCTTCGGCATCGTCAACGTCTACGACATCCAAAACAACACCCAGATACCGATGATCGGAAACATCCTCAACCTGATCCTGCTAATAGTCTTCTTCATGGTAGACGGCCACCAGAAACTTGTCGAAATAGTCTACCTGACAATAGAAAAAATGCCTGTCGGCACGATAATGATCTCGGCGGACGTCGGGATCGCGGCTCTGGAAATATTCGCGAGATCCTTCATGCTTGGAGTCATGGTCGCGCTGCCCGTCATAGCCTCCGGATTCACGCTCGAGATAATCCTTGGCGTCATGATGCGCATGGTACCGCAGATACACATGTTCGTGGTCGGCGTACCGCTAAAGATGATCATAGGACTGGTAGTGCTGTCGTTCACAATCCCCGTCTTCTCTAACTTCAGCTCAGTCATATTCGACGAAATGTTCAGCGGGATCGAAAAAATCTTCGCGACATTCGTTACATAATAAGACTCCCGGCAACTCGCTGCCTATTGCTTATCCTTGACACCAGCAACTCACAAAAATGCGCGGCCGCGCCACCAAAGCAGAGGTGATACGCCATCTCGTCAGCCGGTGAGAAAACTGAAAAAGCGACCCCTAAAAAGCGCAAAGACGCCAGGGAAAAGGGGCAGGTACGCCGCAGCACAGAGGTCAACACCACTATATGTTGCGCCATCATGTTCGGCATGCTGTTCATCATATGGCCCTGGTTCATCAATAAACTCATAGGGATATACTCTGAGTACCTCAGCCCGCAGTCGCTCACGCCATTCATATCCGGATTCGACGGGCACGACATAGGAGCGCTGCTGCGCCGCACGCTCCTGAACCTCTTCGGCGTGCTGTTCCCGATACTGGGCACGGCGCTCCTCGCCGGAGTGGCGATAAACCTCGTGCAAGTAGGATTCCTCTTCACGACAAAATCACTCGGCATGAAACTCAACCGCATCAGCCCGATAAGCGGCTTCAAGCGGATGTTCTCGATGAACACGCTGGTCGACCTCTTCAAGTCCCTGCTGAAGCTCGCGTTCATCGGATATGTAGTGTATTCGGACTACAAGGGGCTCATCGACCAGTTCCCCGGCTACCTCGGCCAGGATATTTATACATCAATCCTGCAATACATGAGGACAGCTTTCACTATCGCGCTGAAAATATGCATAGCGATGGCGTTCGTAGCGGCCGCAGACTTTCTGTACCAGTGGTGGAAATATGAAAAAGACCTGAGGATGACGAAGCAGGAAGTCAAGGACGAGTATAAAAACATTGAAGGCGACCCGCAGGTAAAAAACCGCATCAGGCAGAAACAGCGGCAGATGAGCGCAATGCGCATGATGAGCAGGGTACCCGAAGCCGACGTCGTAATAACGAACCCGACGCACTACGCGGTCGCGCTCAAATACGAGGAAAACACGAGCAGCGCGCCGATAGTGATAGCCAAGGGCCAGGACTACCTGGCGAGGAAGATCAAAGAAGTCGCAATAGAGAACAAGGTGCACATAGTCGAGGACAAACCACTCGCGCAGGCTCTTTTCAAAATGTGCGAGATCGACGACGAGATACCCGCAGAGTTCTATCAAGCCGTCGCCGACATACTCGTGTTCGTCTACAGGCAAAAAGGCCGCGTCCGATAACCCCGCCCCCCGCCCCCCGCCCCCCAACTCGTAACTCGCAACTCGCAACTCGTAACTAAAAAAGGTGGTGTATGGCTCATAAAAGTATCTGACATATCAGTAGCAGTATTGATGCTGGCAATCATAGCCATACTCATCGTACCCATACCGACGGCGCTGATGGACTTCCTCCTCATACTCAACATAGCCCTGTCGATAATGGTACTGCTGTTCTCGCTCTACGTCAAAGACCCTCTGGAATTCTCGGTGCTCCCGACGCTCCTGCTATTCATCACGCTGTTCAGGCTCGCGCTCAACCTCGCCACGACGAAACTGATCCTCGGCAACGAAGGCTACGCAGGTGAAGTCGTAAGCGTGTTCGGCAGCGTGGTAATCAGAGGCAACTACGTCGTCGGGATAATCTCCTTCATCATAATCCTCATCGTCCAGTTCATGGTCATCACCAAAGGCGCCGAGCGCGTTGCGGAAGTCGCCGCCAGGTTCACCCTCGACGCCATGCCAGGCAAGCAGATGGCCATCGACGCGGACCTCAACAGCGGGTTCATCGACGAGAACATGGCCCGCATGCGCCGCGAGAAAATCCAGCTCGAAGCCGACTTCCACGGCTCCATGGACGGCGCAAGCAAGTTCATCAAAGGGGACGCCATAGCCGGCCTCCTTATAACCTTTATCAATGTGATCGCCGGCCTCATAATCGGCGTCGCGCAACTGAACATGGCCTTCGGCGACGCGGCCGAAGTCTTCGTCAACGCAACGATAGGCGACGGGCTCGTATCGCAAATACCCGCGCTGCTCGTATCGGTCGCCGCAGGCATCATTGTCACCCGCTCCGGCAACGAGATGTCCTTCGGCACGGAACTCGCGGGCCAGATCGTCGGGCAGCCCGCAGCCGTGATAATGGCCGGCGTCCTCATAATCGCGGTAAGCCTCATACCCGGCCTCCCGACGGCGATCATGTGGATCATAGCGGCCGCGCTAATGATTATCGGCTACTTCCTGTACAACAGGCTGAAAAAAGAAGCGGTCGTGGAAGAAAAGGCAGAAGAAGAAGTATCCGCAGAGGAAAAACGAAAACCGGAAAGCGTCACCGCGCTGCTCCAGGTTGACCCGATAGAGCTGGAGTTCGGCTACGGCATAGTGCCCATGGTGGACGTCTCGCAGGGCGGCGACCTGCTCGACCGCGTCGTGATGATAAGGCGGCAGTGCGCCCTGGACCTCGGCATCATCGTCCCCGCCATAAGGCTGCGCGACAACATCCAGCTCAGCACGAACGCCTACTCGATAAAGATCAAAGGCGTCGAGATAGCGCGCGGCGAAGTCATGGCGGACCACCTGCTGGCGCTCAGCACCACGGAAGTCGAGGAAGAGATATACGGCATACCGACCGTCGAGCCGACATTCGGCCTGCCCGCGCTGTGGATACCGAAAAGCGACCGCGAGGAAGCGGAGATAATGGGGTACTCCACCGTGGATCCGCCCTCGGTCATAGCCACCCACCTTACGGAGATCATCAAACGCTACGGCCACGAGCTGCTCAACAGGCAGCAGGTTCAAACGCTTATCGAGAACCTCAGCAAGTCGCAGCCCGCGCTTGTCGAAGAAGTCGTACCGAAACTCTTCTCGCTGGGCGAGATCCAAAAAATACTCTCCAACCTGCTGTCGGAGAACATACCCATACGCGACATGGCTACGATCATTGAAGCGCTGGGGGACTACGGCAACCTCACCAGGGACACCGACCTTCTGACGGAATACGTCAGACAGTCCCTGCGGCGCTCAATATCCAAGAGATTCATACCGGACGACGTCGCATACGCGATAACGCTCGACCCGACGCTCGAACAGCTCATCATCGACAGCACCAAGCAGTCCGAGCACGGCGCGTACCTGGCGATCGAACCGGTCCAGATCCACACAATTTTCGACAAACTGAAGCAGATCATCGAGAATATGAAAAACAAAGGCAGGACGCCCATAATACTGACTTCGCCGCTTGTGAGGAGACAGTTCAGGAAAATCATCGAACAGATATCCCCCGAGCTGGCGGTGCTTTCCTTCAATGAGATAGAAACGAACGTCGAAGTGTATTCGGAAGGGGTCGTGAAGATTTAGTGCTTGTCAAAAGATACCATGCAAACGATATGCAGCAAGCCATGGATACCGTCATAAGGGAACTCGGTTCCGACGCTGTAATCCTCAACAGCCGCAAAGTACGGCTGAAGGGGCTGAAGAACCTGTTCAAAAAGCCGGTCTTCGAAGTCATGGTCGCGTATGACCCCGCAAACATCCCCTCCGCGCGCAAGAAGAACGCGGCGCGCGACGCCGCTGCGGCCGAACGCTCGCAGAAAGACGCCGCGAAAGAAGCCCCCGGCGCTGCGGTCAGCAACGAGCAGCTTGAAAGGCTGGACCAGCGCATCGACTCGATAGACGAGATGCTGGGCAGCTTCATCGAGAAATTCTCCTTTGTCAAAAGGGACATCACATACGACTACCCGGAAGACCTGCAGGAACTCGTGCGCAGGATGATAGAGAACCAGGTCCGGGAGGAACTCGCGCATTCGCTCGCAAAAGAGACGGAACTGCTCATGCGCAGGCAGCCGGACACAGGCGCAGCGGAGATACTGGAGCACCTCATGCTCGAACAGCTCGGCAGGCCGGAGCCGATACTGCACAAGAAATTCACGCAGAAAGTCATACTGGTCCTCGGCCCGACGGGCGTAGGCAAGACCACTACAATAGTCAAGCTCGCGGCGGACTTCTCCGTCAACCAGAAGAAGAAAGTCGGGCTCATCAACACAGACACATACAGGATCGGCGCCCAGGAACAGCTCCAGACATACGCCGACATCCTCGGCATCCCGCTCCATGTAGTCTACCAGGCGGAAGAGCTCGCCGAAACGCTCGAAGCCATGTCCGACAGGGACGTCATATTCGTAGACACGGCAGGCAAACGCCCCGGCGACGAGCAGCACCGCGAGGATATAATGAACATCATCAGGGTCCTCAAGCCGGAGGATACGATGCTGTGCCTCGCCGCGACCACAGGCTTCGCCTCGATAAAGGAAATGGTGGACACCTACGGCTTCGTCGACGACTACAGGCTGCTCATCACAAAACTCGACGAAACGAAGTACAGGGGAGCGCTGCTGAACATCAGTTGGTACACGCAAAAACCGCTGGCATACGCGACGACCGGGCAAAACGTCCCCGACGACATCGAAGTCGTCGACGTAACGAGCATAGCGAAGGACATACTATCCGCATAGCGAAGGAACCCCGCCCGGGAACCCCGCCTGGGAACACCGACCAGGAACCCCGACCGGGCGCCGCATATCATCATAAACTGTCTGCAAAGTAGGAGAAGTCACGGATGACGAAAGGCGATCAGGCTCAAAATCTGAGGGATCTTGTCAATAAAAAACCGGAGATGCGCGTCGTCTCCATCGCGAGCGGCAAAGGCGGAGTCGGCAAGTCCAGCATCGCCGTGAACCTAGCCATCGCGCTCAGCCGCCTTGGCGTCCGCGTGCTTATACTGGACGCGGACTTCGGCCTCGCCAACGTCGACGTGATGCTCGGCGTGACCACGAAGTACAACGTCAGCCACCTCCTGCGCGGGGAGAAGATGCTCGGCGATATAATCCAGCTCGGCCATGAAGGCGTCCGGTTCATATCCGGCGGCTCCGGCGTGAACGACCTGATGAACCTGGACGAAGAGCAGATAAACGGCGTGCTCGGCCGCATTGTCAAGCTTGACGCCATCGTAGATTTTATTATCATTGACATCGGCGCCGGCATCAACGAAAATATAGTTCAGATGATACTCGCGTCAACGGAGACGATCGTCGTTACGACCCCCGAACCGACCGCGATCCTCGACGCCTACGCGCTGATAAAAACCATCGTGGCCCGCGACAAGGCGCACACGATACGCGTCCTTATGAACAAATGCGAAAACAAAAAAGAAGCCCAGCGCGCGCAGGATGGCTTCGTCGAAGTCGTCGGCAGGCTGCTGGGGAAAAACGTCGACCCGCTTGGGTTCATAATGTATGATAACGAAGTAACGATGTCGATAAAAAGGCAGATGCCCATCACGGTCAGCTCGCCCGGAAGCGCGATGTCCAGGGAAATAGACATCATAGCGCGCAACCTCATGGACCTACCGGGCGGCCGCGTGTCCAACAGCCTGCTGTCGAGGTTCTTCTCGAAAATACTGGGAGAGGCCTAGGGTTCGCAGGGTGCCCGAGAAACTGCTTTTTTGAAGCGCTAATGAAGCAGGAGGCGGCAGCCACTGCACATATAACCTACTCAACTCACTTATAGCTTAAAAAAACAGTTTTTCGGACACCCTGCGAACCTCATGACTACGAACGCCCGGATCCCAACTCAAAGAAGGGGGCCTGCAAGAAATGCCAAAAGAAAAACCTTTGGACGTAGGAGACATAGTCGACCTCACATCGCCTGACGACGGGATACCCTTCAGGACGAAAATCGAAGACATGAGAAGACCCGGCGTAATATCCGCCGGCCTGCCGAGCTCAGGCGGCCTGTCAATGATACTCCACACGAACGAAGAACTCTACCTCACGTTCTACCGGGAAACCGGGAGATACACCATCAGAGTCAGGGTAATCGGCTTTGACACGAAAAACGACGTGCGCTTCGTCCTCCTGGCGCAGACATCCGCGCCCGAAAGGGATCAGAGGAGGATGTACTTCCGCCTCCCCCTGTCCGTCAATGTGACGCTGTGCGAATACGAGGAAAACATAGAAGTAGGCCTGCAGTCGCTCTCCGTCGTCGACGAAGCGAAAGTGCTCGCGCTTGAAACGGTCGGGACAAGGGACCTGAGCATAACAGGCGTCGCCATCATGTCGAAAAACGACTACGAAATGGGCAGCAAGTTCGTGCTCAAACTGTACTTTGAAGAAAAACCGAAGCAAAAAGTCCAACCCTTCGTTATCTGCGCGGAGATTATGAGGAAAGAATTCGACTACAGATCCGGAGCATTCAGGCTCGGAATGCACTTCTTCGGCCAGACGCAAAGGATGAGCGAGTTCCTGGCGAAGTACGTGCTGAAGCAGCAGCAGAAGCAAGTCGCCCAAAGAAGGCTCATCGAAGGCAACTGAAGCGAGGAGTTTTCCCGAACAGACAAAAAGGTTTACGACATGGTTTCAAAAGTAAAACTAACGCCCGAGGAACTCGACGGACTCTGGAGCGCATACAAGGAAACCGGAGACGTCGAAGCGAAAAACAGGATACTCCTGAACTACGGCGACCTCGTAAAGTGGATCGTCAGGCGCATGATGCCCAAGTACAACAACTACAACGAGTACGACGACCTCGTTAGCTGCGGCATGCTGGGCCTGATAGACGCCGTGGACAAGTTCGACCTCAAGCATGAAGTAAAGTTTGAAACATACGCGGTGACGCGCATACGCGGAGAGATACTCGACTATATGCGCGCGCAGGACTGGGCGCCGCCGAGCCTGCGCAAGAAGATAAGCGCGATCACGGATGCCTACGAAGTATTTGAAAACAACAACCCGGGCCATGTGGCGGACCAGGACGTGGCGGACTCGCTGAACATCCCCGTCAAACAGGTTCAGAAGATCCTCACGCAAGCTCATATGTTCAACCTCGTGAACTTCGAGGACGCGCTCAGCACCTCGAACCAGGAAATCGAAATAAGGAACAAAGACGAAAGCACGCCGGAAGACGAGCTGCTTGACAAGGAAAGAAAGCAGCTCCTGATTGAAGCGATCGAAGCCCTGCCCGAAAAGGAACGCACGGTCATCACGCTCTATTATTACGAAGGTCTCCTGCTGAAGGAAATAGCGGACATACTTCAAGTGACGGAGTCCCGGGTCTCGCAGATACACTCAAAGGTCCTCGCGAAAATGCGTACGAAATTGGAGAAAGCGATATGAAAAAGCTTCGAACCAGGTACTTCAGCGCCTCAAGCAGGGAAGCGGCGGAAGACAAAGCCGCAGAGTATTTCGGCCATGAAAAAAACAGGATAATCTTCGAGGTTGTGAAGGACGGCGCTGAAGATAACGACTGGCAGATATTCGCGTTCGCGGGAACCGCAGGGGAGCTTTCCAATATGGATGCGGGCTACGGCCTCTTCTACGAACAGGACGGCGTCTACCTGGAATTCTACAAAGAACGCGGCGACGGCGCGCTGCTCGACGTCTCGGGCCCCGTGACGTACCTGAGCAAGAAGAACATCTCCGGCCTCGAGGATATGGCGATGCGCTCCGTGGCGTCGAAACGCGCAGGGCGGGCAAAAATCGCCCCGGCGCAGGCGGAGCGGTTCATTGGCGAGGACATATCGGTCAACTTCTCGGCCGACGAGATGGACGCCTTCGCGAAGCTTGTGGAACCGGAGCCCGGCGGCGCGGATATCACCCTCGAAGCCGCGAAGCAAAAAGCCGAAGCCTCCGGGGTGGTCTTCGGGCTCGACGAGAAGGCCCTCGATGAGCTCATAAAGGCCAAGGACTACGGCAAAGAACGCGTAATCGCGGCCGGCGCGCTGCCGGTAGACGGCGAGAACGGCTCTTTGACCTACCACTTCCGGACGGACGAGCGGACAGCGCGCCCGATGGAAATGGAATCCGGCAAAGTGGACTACAAACAACTCGACCTTTTCGAGCCGGTTGGCGAAGGGCAGATACTCGTAACGCGCGCGCTGGCGACGGAGGGGACGCCCGGAACGACAGTAAAAGGCAAAGCCCTCAAGCAAAAACCCGGCAAGGACGTAGTGTTCCCCAAGGGGAAAAACGTAGATATAAACGAGGAAAAGACGGAGATGCGCGCCAAGAGCTCCGGGCTTGTGGAGCTGATCGGCAGCAGCGTCAACGTATCCAACATATACAAAATCGACGGCGACGTCGGCCCCGCGGTCGGGAACATCGACTTCGACGGCAGCGTACAGGTATCGGGCAACGTGCTGGCAGGCCATGTGATAAAAGCATCGGGCGGCGTCTCCATCGGCGGCGTCGTAGAAGCCTCCGAGATAGTCGCCGGCGGCAGCGTCGAAGTCAAGCGTGGCATGCAGGGCATGGACAAAGGCAACATCACCGCCGGCGGCGCCATATCAATCCTTTATATAGAACGCGGCAAAGCGGTCGCAGGCGGCTCAATAACCGTCGACGCCAGCATCCACAGCACCCTCGAAGCAGGCAAGTCGCTCTACGCCAAAGGAAAACGCGGCAGCATCATCGGCGGCCGCGCGGCGGCAGGAGGAGATATAGAGGCTAACAGCATAGGCTCCGTCTCGCACGCGCAGACAGAAGTGGAAGTCGGCGCCATGCCCAACAAGCGCGCCCGCATGACGTTCCTGGAGAATGATAAAGAGAGGATCGACGGGGAGATGGTGAAACTCGACCAGCTCGACGCCTACCTCGAAAAGGCGAAAGATAAGCTCGACGTCGCGACATACGACAAGCTCTACCGTTCCGGCGTGGAGAACAGGCGGGCGAACACCGAGCTTTTGGACGAGTACCTGGCTGAGATGGCCCTGCTGAAGCGGGAACTCGACGAGGCCACGAACGGCAAGGTCCACGTGTTCGAGACGACATACCCCGGAACGAGGATAACCATAGCTACTGAGTCCTACAAAGTCAACGACGAGATAGAGTTCTCCACATTCAAGTTCAGGGAAGGGCAGATCACATACACAGCCTGCGAAGCGAAAAAAGGCGGATAGCCAAGGGCTGCGATGACTATTTTGGCAAAGATAACAACAACCATAACCGAACAGGAGGATACCCGTATGTCACACAGACTCAAGAAAGCAGTATCAA
>WRJQ01000020.1 GCA_009778485.1 Oscillospiraceae bacterium | reverse complement strand
AAAATGGGCGTGCCGGTCGACGTCGCGAAGTACCTGATGGGGCACGCGGACATCAGGACGACGGCGAACATTTACGCCCATCCGGACGAGGAAACCGCGCAGATCGCGGCCGGGTACATCAACAAAAAAGCCCCCGAAGAGGGGGTCCCTGCCGAAGCGGCCGGTTAAAACTGTGGTTAAAAAATAAATGCGACACCGCTCTAACCGTTGCGGCGCAAGGGTTTGCGCGGCTGTCGAAAAAAGACTCTGACTCTGTTTGTGAGGGTTCGAATCCTTCACCCGCTGCCAAAGAAGCTTAAGCTGTCGAAAGATGTCTTGAGCTTCTTTATTATGCAGTCAGTCCGAGGCTCCCAGCATCGAGGCTGCCGTCATAATGCCGAGCCTCCCGGACTCATACGACAGCCCGCCCTGCAGGTATACCCTGTAAGGCTCGCGCATAGGCCCGTCCGCGGAAAGCTCGATAGAAGCTCCCTGTACAAACGTCCCTGCAGCCATGATCACCGGGCAGTCGTATCCCGGCATATCCCAGGCCTCAGGAGTCACGTATGCGTCCACGGGCGAACCGGCCTGTATTCCCCTGCAAAAAAGCTCAAGCAAGCGCCGCGAACCGAGCTCTACGGACTGTATAATATCCGACCGATGCTCCCGGTACCCCGGAGACGTCTCATATCCCATGAGTTCGAAGAGCCTCGAGCAAAATACCGCAGTTTTCATCGCTTGCGCTACTGTGTGCGGAGCCATGAAAAGCCCCTGGAATAACAACCTGTGCCCGCCCGGCGCCGCGCCGGCCCCGGCTCCGATTCCCGGCGCAGCCAACCTGTTGGCAGCTGCTTCAATGAGATCGGCCCTTCCCGCTACGTAGCCGCCGGCGGGAGCGAGCCCGCCTCCTGGATTCTTAATCAGCGACCCGGCTACGATGTCGGCGCCCGCGTCGCCGGGCTCAATGGTTTCCGTAAACTCGCCGTAGCAGTTATCGACAATGACCGGGGCTCCCGGCCTGATGCTGCGGACTGCTTCGCATATCTCGCCGATCTCCGCGACCGGCAGCGCGCGGCGCTCTGAGTAGCCGCGCGAACGTTGAACGAATACAGCGCTTACGTCGCTTGCACACAGCGCGTCAGCAAGCGCGCCAATATCGCATCTGCCGTCGCCGCGCAGCTCGACTTGCGAGTATTTGACGCCATACTCCTTCAGAGAACCTCTGTGGCCGCCCGTAATGCCTATAGCGCCTTGAATCGTGTCGTAGGGAAGCCCTGTCGCGGATAACAGCCGGTCTCCCGGCCGCAGCGCCGCAAACAGAGCAGAAGCAATCGCGTGGGTGCCGTTTAGGAATCCTGCCCTCACGAGCGCGCTGCCGGAACCCATCACATCCGCGAAAACAGCATCCAGCGTATCGCGCCCCTTGTCGTCATAGCCATATCCCGTCGACCCCGCGAAGCAAGCCTCCGATACCTTGTGCTTCTGATATGCGGCAAGCACCTTCTCCGCGTTCGCGCGCGCTGTTTCGTCGATTAGAGCAAACTGCTCCAGCGAGTCGGCGTGGGCTGTGTCCGACAGAGCGCGTACTTCGTCAGATATGCCGACAATACCCATCTCTATCGCAGCCCCCTGACTATCGCCTTGAAGGTGTTCCCGCGTTCCTCAAAGTTCCTGAAAGCGTCAAATGATGCGCAGGCGGGCGACAGCAAGACAATATCGCCTGCGCGCGCCGCGCGCGCCGCAGCGGATACTGCATCTGAAAACCCGGCCTCCATGATTATCTCCGGCGTCCCGTCATAACCCTGCGCGCTTGTCACAGCGTCCAGCAGCAGTTGCGCCGAGGCTCCGGTCAGGACAAGCGTCCCTACGTGGGCCAAAATCTCCGCTCCGAGTTCCCCGAACGCGACGCCCTTGTCTTTGCCGCCGGCAATGAGTATAACCTTCCGGTCAAACGCCCTGAGCCCCGCAATCGTGCGGGTAGGGCTCGTCGCTATGGAGTCGTTGTAGTACCTGACCCCGCAAAGCTCCCTCACGAACTCCAGCCTGTGCTCCACCCCTTCGAAGGACCTTGCGGTTTCTGCCAGGGCGCTTTCGCCCGCGAGTCCCCTCACAGCGGAAAAGGCTGCCATGAAATTCTCGATATTGTGCGCCCCCGGCAGCAGGATCTCATCAGCAGCCATCAACCGGCGCCCTACTCCCCCGGCGGCTTCGTAAATAACTCCGCCCTCCAGGTATACGCCGTCCGCGACTCTGGTTTTACTGCTGAAAAGCGCTGCTTCACCGCGCGCCTCTGCCGCGAACGAGCGCGCAATTCCGTTGTCCGCGTTAAAGACCGCCTTGCAGCCGCGGGCCTGGTGAATAAAGATATTGCGTTTTGCGCCAATGTACTCCTCCATGCTGCCGTGAACGTCAAGATGGTTCGGAGATACGTTGGTGACGACTGCGATATCCGGGCTCTTTTTCATCGTCATGAGCTGATAGGAAGACAGTTCCAGGACTGCGATGTCGTCCCTGCCTATATCATCTACTCTCGTAAGAAGGGGGGTTCCTATATTCCCCCCTACATGCACCCGGCGCCCCTCATTTTTCAGGATCTCCGCGATAATCGTCGTTGTGGTCGTCTTTCCGTCGCTGCCCGTGACGGCGATAATCATGCATGGGCAAAGCTCGAAGAACACTTCCATTTCGCTTGTGAGTTCCGCTCCCCGCGCGACTGCTTCAACGATTGCCCGGTTTGTAGGCATAAGCCCGGGCGTGCGGAAAATCAAGTCAGAGTCCAGCCCCTCGAGGTAGCCTTCGCCTGCTATAATCCTCGCGCCCTTTTGCCCGTACCGCGTCACGGCGTCGCCCAAGTCAGCCTTTTCCCTCGCGTCACGCACGGTTATGTCGACCCCTGCGTTGAGGAGAGCTTCGATAAGCGGCGTGTTGCTGATCCCGGCGCCCAGAACCGATACCCGCCTGCCTCTCAGGCTGCCCAGATACTCAATAAACATAGGCTCCTAACATTCCGGTCATTGCGCTTTTGCATGCAACGTCAGTTGCACTTGAGCAGGATTTTCGGGTATATCGACTTGTGGAACATCTCGATAGCCTCCATGCCGTCCGCCAGGTCATATATCTTGCCTATGATTTTGTCGGTTTGCAGGCGCGGCATCAGGTCGATCGCCCTGTGTACGATGCTGGGATGCGTAAAGACGGTTTGGATCCGACCCTCTTTCATGTAGAGGCTGTGTAAGTTAAGCGGCATCTCATACGTCGGCGGAAACACCGCGAAATACGTGACAGTTCCGCACTTTGCCAAAAGTTCAAGGCACGGCTGCGCTGCTGCGGGAACTCCCGAAACCTCGAAGATATGGTCATACCCTCTGTTGCCTGTGATATCCATCCCCATGGCGACAAGGTCGTCGTTCATCGGGTCAATCGCGTACTGCGCGCCCATGGCGAGCGCATTTTCACGTTTTTGCGGAACCGGGTCGGATACTGTGATCTTCGCGGCTCCGGAATGGATGACCATATCAAGCAGTATCGA
Source organism: Oscillospiraceae bacterium (assembly GCA_009778485.1). GTDB lineage: Bacteria > Bacillota > Clostridia > Oscillospirales > Oscillospiraceae > WRMH01. The sequence continues at coordinate 24,188 of WRJQ01000020.1, read as the reverse complement.
TCCGATTCCGCCTATGCCCGATACCAGGACCTTCTGCCCGTGGCGGATCGGCGATAGGTCCATCGCGCGGATCGTGCAGACCGAAGGCTCAACAAGCGAGTATGCGCGCAGATCGGCATCGTCCGGGATTTTATAGACTCCGCTCACAGGTACGACGGCATATTCGCTGAAAGTCTGGAACCTGCCCCCGTTTCTGCAGTACTGATGGTATCCGTCTTTGCAGTTTGCGCACTCCCCGCAGGGCGCGCCCGGGTACATCACGACTTTGTCGCCAATCTTTAGCCCGCTTTTTTCCGTCCCGTCGCCCATCTCTACGATAGTTCCCGACCCTTCGTGCCCCAGTCCCTGGCCGCCCGGAGCCATCCTTGCGTTCATCGCGCCCATGGTTACCATGTGGATATCGGTCGCGCAGACTGCCGCATAGGCTATTGCGATTTTTACCGCCCCCGGCCTGATTTCAGGTACAGGCACATCGTGCAGAAGTTCGATTTTATCCGGCCCGGTCCACCATATCGCTTTCATCGTTTCCATATTGTTTCTATCCTTTCTGCTGTAGTTCTACAGCTCGAAGTTTCTCCTAGAGCTACCCTCCGCTGCTCGTATAATCGAGCGAGTTTTCCTGCGCGAAGGATTCTGCGGCGCTGCCCGGGCCGCAGACGAGCGTCAGTTTGCTGTACTGATCCGAAAAAGCCCGCTTGCCGATTAGAGTTACAGAGTCCGGTACTGTGACAGTCACCAGGCTGCGGCAGTTCCAGAATGCGTAATCCCCTATGGAGCGCAGCCCCTCGGGCATGTCAACCCGCGCAAGGCTCGTGCAACCCAGGAAAACATAATTCCCGATGCCCGTCACGTTGTCAGGTATCGAAATACTCTGCAGCCCGGAGCAGAAGCGGAACAAGCCTTCTCTAAGCTGCGTAATGCTGCCGGGCAGCTCAATCGACCTCAAGCTGTTGCAGCCCATGAAAGCGTAGTCGCCAATGTCTGTGACGCTTGAGGGTATGTAGACTTCGGTCAGGCGGTTGCACCCCGCGAAAGTATCATGCTCTATTCCCGTAAAGCCTTCGGGCAGCACGGCGGAGACAAGGCCCTGGCAGCCTTGGAACGCGCTGACGCCTATGCTCTCAATCGCGGGCGGCAGCCTCAGGTCGTGAGTGTTGACGCAGCCAAGGAAAGCAAAGGCGCCTATATGCCTTACTCCATCAGGGATAGAAAAATCCGCGAGCGACATGCAGCCCTGGAACGCGCTATCGCCGATCTCGATAATACTGCCGGGCATAATGACTTGTTTCAGTCCGATGCAGTCTTTGAATGCCGAAGCGCCGATACGCTCGACTCCCTCGGAGATCGTCACCGAGCTTAATCCTTCGCATCCCAGGAACGCTTCCTCGCCTATTTCGCTGATGCTGCCCGGTATTGTCACGCGCCTGAGCACGAGTATGCCTTTGAACGCCTGCTTGCCTATCCCCCCGGCGTCGTCAGGAACAGCTATATTCCCGAACCTGAACGCGCTGCCCAGATTCCCCGCTTTGTATATAACGCCCTCATCCGTATATTCAAACTCCCACAGCGATAAGGTCAGCCTGAAGGTGACGACGGCAAGGATGAATACCGATGTAAGTATCAAAGCGGAGCGGAGGACGATCTTCCGGTGTCTTTCCGACTCTTCCGCTTCCAGTTGCGCCGCGATCTCCGTGTACTCGACGCGTTTGGCCTCGCATTCGCTTATTTGAGCATCGACGTCGCTATACCCTGCAATGTAGCCAAATAAGCTAATGACTGCCGAGTACTCATCGCATATGTCCCTGTATTCATATATTATGCGGATCTTTTTTACTTGGGTTATCTGCTTGTCATTGAGAGCCTGCTTTTTGCTGACTGCTTTGTCGTATATCTGCTTTTTCGCCGCCTCCGCGTTGCGGCGCCTTCGCTCCCTAATGTCAAGCTGTTCCTCTGGAATAACGCTGCTTTCTTCCATCTTCTCCCTCTTAATTAATGGATTACGACGGTAGTACCCTCGGGGATGTTGTCGAATATGTACCAGATGTCCTCGTCGTACATCCTGATACACCCGGCGCTTACGGGGAACCCGATCCTATCGTCCGTGAGCCTGTCAGATCCCGGGTAGTACAGCCTCGAGTGGAACGCGTATCCTGTTCCCTCCCGGAAGCGCACTACGGGCCTGCAAGTGTACCTGCTTGTCGTCCAGCCCGCGATTTGCTTGTATGTCGTAGCACACACTCCTGTCGCGGTACCATGCCCGGGGCCTCCGGTCCCGACGATGCAGGAACGTATCAACTCCCAGTTGTGCTCTGAGCCCTCGAAAATGTTCACGCGCTGATACGCGAGGTTGATCCATATCATGTACGCTGTTTTGCTTTTATAACCTTTGGCGTTGACCCATACTTCCTTCTCGTACGCGCTAAGGTCGTTCGCTTCGGCCCATGCCAATGTGTAGTTCCCTTTATACCCCAGGGTCACCTTCTCCAGTACCCACTCAGCGTCGCGCCTGGTGTAGTACTCGATATTGTAGTTGTCCAGGTTGACAGTCGCTTCGTCAGAGATTTCCCGGTAATCCCCCAGGTTGGTCGTGTAGCTGATTTCGACCTTTATCACGGAGCTTCTGCGCATAAACCTGTCGTACTCATAAGAATGGACCAGCGTCGGGGGAATCTCTCCTGTTACGATTGCGGCATGCATGACCGCAGAGCCGTCTACGTACCAGGTCATCGCACAGGTTGTCCCCGGGAGCGCGTCATTGATAGTAGCAGTAGCGCGCAGCTCCCTTCCCGCCGGCAGCCTGTCAATCGTGTTGACGCTGACCGAGGCTCCGAGCAGGCCGTAGTCTGCGGCGTCGACGATGTTCTCGTGCCTTACTGCCGCCACCGTCCCCGGTTGGCTGAATACGAGCGTCCGCACTACGCCTGCGCCTGTGAGCTGCGCGCCTGAGCATGAAACGTCGATCACATCGGCAGATCCGTCTGTAATCACGCGCGTGCCCCCGGCGCTGCCGAGCAGCTCTATTGTGCCGACTTTCATTCGCGGCGGGATGTATATCGTGTTGTTCGCCCCTGTAACGACAACCTTGGCGGCATTGCTGTTGATAGTGATGCTGCGCCCGCTGCCGGTTATTTCAATCGTGCCCACGCCTGAGCATACGACGTCCCCTGCTCCCGAGCCCACGACGAGTACTTCGACTATGCTCCCGTTACCGGTGGCGATATACGTATCGCCTGACTGCGCCGCCAGTATCAAGCGTCCAATCTTGGTGTTTCCACTGAGATCCAGCGATTTCAGCTCGTGAGAGCGTATCGTTACGCTCTGCGCGTAGACGTTTTGAAGGCTGATTTCCGACGATGAGCAGTCGAACCAGATGCCGCCCCGGAACGAGCTGTCGCTCAGCGCGGCCGAGCCCCTGTGCATGACGCCTTTCGCGGTGTCGATTTTCACCGCGCTGTCGCTCATGCTAAGGTCTGCAATGCGGTATGCCGCAGTCAGGAACTCTGCCCGTGTCGTTGCCTTTGCGGGCGAGAGCATCCCCCCGGAACCGCCCAGCAGCCCCTTTGAGACCAGCGCGGCCATAGCTGTGACGTTAGCGGCGTCTATCATTCCGGAATCCGTAAAGGCGGTGAGCGCGGATAAATCCGGTTTTGCTTCCGCAAGTTGAAATGCCTCCGCCAGCATGGCGAAGGCGTCCTGCCTCGACAGGGGGGCGTTCAGGTCGGTATTATTCTTGGCCGAGTATGTACCCAGGTAAGCCGCTTTCGACACGTCATCATGATACCACTCCCCGCCGGATAGGCCCAGGCTGGAAATGTCTGCTTTCGCAGTCGCGCCGAGCATGCGGTTTAAAATTGTGTAAGCCTGCGCTGCGGACACGCTCCCGTCAGGGAACAGCGATCCCTCGTAGCCGACTATCAAGCCATCGTGATATGCCCTTTCAAGAACGTCCCTCGCCCAGTGATCGGCAACATCGACGAACGCGTCGAAGCCATCGAGCGAGTACGCCGGTTCCGGCAGCAACAGCGCTGCGGCGACAGCCGCTATTATCAGCAATGCCGTAAACAGCCTTAGTATCAGCTTCAGTACTGAGGCCACGCTCCTTCGATCCCCGGCAGCGGCTTCGCCGCCGGCTTGTGCATACCCCGCAGTTCGCGAGTCCCTAGACAGTCTCCGGAACACCTTGTCGCGCCTCCTCACCAGGCGCAGTAGCACACGCATCGCCCATTTGCCCCTCTCCTTTACGGACGGTTTGACTAAATATAACAAGAACTCAAAGAGATTTCAAGCCATTAGTTGAAATTTCTATCTCATTGACAATACTATGCTGATGCTGTACAATGCGTTGACGGCAACTTCTGTTGGATTGCGGAGTAATGCGTAAATGGCTATACAAAGAAATGTACTGGAATACTTGCAGGCTTCTGCCGGGCGCTTCCCGGAAAAGGTTGCTTTTTCTGATGAGCGCGAGGCTCTCAGCTTTGCTGATATGGATCTCAAAGCGCGTGCGCTCGGCACGTTCATCTCCCGCGCTACCGATAGGACAAACCGGCCTGTCGCCATTCTTTCCGAGCGAACTGCCGGCACTCTGGCCGCATTTATGGGCGTGCTGTACAGCGGCAACTACTATGTGCCAATTGACTCATCGATGCCCGTTGAGCGAATCAGGAACATCATCGACAGGCTTGACCCGCTTTTGCTGCTGTATTGCGAGGAAAACCGGAAGGCTGCCGAGGCTCTGTCCGGCTCCTGCGGCATCTCGAGCTTAACCGACGGTTTCGAGTGCGCGCCCGATGGCGATCTGCTGGCACGCAGGTACAGTAAAGTTCTCGACATTGACCCTGTTTATGTTATCTTCACTTCCGGCTCCACAGGCGTGCCTAAAGGCATTGTTATCCCTCACAGAGCCGTAATCGACTTCACCGAATGGATGGCGGATACCTTCGGTTTCACCTGCGACGATGTAATGGCAAACCAGGCGCCTTTCTATTTCGACCTGTCCGTGAAAGATATTTATCTTACGCTTAAATGCGGGGCGACGACGCATATTATCCCAAAACATCTCTTCATGTTCCCTCTGCCGATGCTTGAGTTCATCGAGGAAAAGAAAGCCACTTCACTGGTGTGGGCTACCGCTGCGTTCCACCTGCTCGCAAACTCCGGCGGATTGAGCGAAAAGGCGCCCGCAAGCCTCAATAAAGTCATACTTGGCGGCGAGGCGTTGTACGCCAAACAGCTTAACATCTGGAGGCGCGCCTTGCCGGATGTTACTTATGTTAACTTATACGGCCCGACTGAGGTTACTGTCGACTGCACTTACTACATTATAGACCGCGAGTATGCGGACAGCGAAGTCATCCCAATCGGCCGCGCATGTGAGAACAAAGACGTTATGCTGCTCGACGAGGGTCTCGCGCCGGTTCCGCAGGGCTCGCCCGGCGAGATTTGCGTCCGCGGTTCAGGGCTGGCGCATGGTTATTATGGCGACTCGGGTAAAACCTCCGCGGCATTCGTGCAGAATCCCGGCAACCCATGGTATCCCGACACTATTTACCGCACCGGCGATATTGGAGTAATGAACGAAGACGGTTTGATCGTCTTCCAGTCCAGGCGCGACGAGCAGATAAAGCACATGGGGTACCGCATCGAGCTTGGCGAGATAGAAGCGGCGATTTCCGCCATATCTGAAGTCCGCGAACTTGCTTGTTTCTATGACGCCGAGCCGGATAAGATAATCTGCGCCTACTCAGGCGGCATCTCATCCGGCGAGATTATTAAGCGGGTAAGCGACTCGCTGCCGAAATACATGTTTCCTAACATATTCCGTCAAATGGACGCTCTGCCGCGTACTCCCAACAGCAAAATCGATCGAGTTAAGCTAAAAAAGGACTACTTTGAGAATAAGGGGAACTAAATGTACTATGGATAAGTTACTGGCAATACTCGCCGATATTCGCCCCGATGTTGACTTCACTGCTGAAACGAAGCTTGTCACGGAAGGCATCCTTGATTCTTTCGACATCGTCGCCCTTGTCGCCGACCTTAACGCGGCGTTCAATATCGCGATAGGCTTGACAGACCTGGTGCCCGAGAACTTCGACTCAGCGGAAGCGATGGACTCTCTTATCAACAGGAAGCTCACTTAATGTTATTTGCATCTCCGGGTTTTCTTCTCTTCGTTGTTTGCGTGTGGCTGGTGCATGCGCTTACGCCGCGCGCTTTGCGGTGGATCGTGCTCCTTGCCGCAAGCGCGGCTTTTTATGCCTTTTGCGGCTTTTTCGCCGCAGTATGGCTCGTCTTTTGCACTGTAATAACATACGCCGGAGCGTTGTTGCTGCACAAACAAGAGCCCGGCAAGAAAAAGAAAGCAACGCTCGCGGTAGTGCTGCTCATGGTTTTCGGCTTGCTGTCGATTTTCAAGTTCGCCGGCTTCGCCGCGCAGTTATTGCCATCGATTCTCGGAAGGTTCAGCGGCGGGCTATTGCTTCCCCTGGGTATATCGTTCTATATTTTCCAGTCGGCCGGGTACTTGATCGACGTCTATCGCGGCAAACATGAACCGCAGCGGAACATCGCAAAATACGCGCTCTTCGTATCGTTTTTCCCTCAAATCGTCCAGGGCCCCATCGGCCGCTACGACAGCTTGTCGCCGCAGCTCCTGGCGGGTGAGCGCCCTACGGCTGATTCATACAGAAACGGAATCCAGCTTATCATGTGGGGTTTGTTCAAGAAGCTGATTCTTGCCGACAGAGCAGCGGTGCTCGTAAGCTCCGTCTTCAGCGACCCCTCCGCGCACGGCGGCGTCGTCTCTGTGGCAGCGGCAGCGCTGTACTGTGTGCAGCTCTACTGTGACTTTTCGGGCGGCATCGATATCACGCGCGGCGTCGCGGAAGGGCTTGGCATCTCGCTGGACCAGAACTTTGCCCAGCCGTTCTTCGCTATCTCTGTACAGGACTTCTGGCGCAGGTGGCATATCACGCTGGGCTCATGGATGCGCGACTACGTCTTCTATCCGCTGTCGCTGTCGCAGCTCTTCGGGCGCTTTGGCAGGTCGATGCGCAAGGTCTTTGGGACGCGCATAGGAAAACTCATTCCAACGCTGCTGGCGTCGTTTATCGTCTTTTTCGTCATAGGTATCTGGCACGGCGGATCATGGAAGTACATCATCTTCGGCTTCTGGAACGGGATGCTCATCACCGGCGCAATGCTTGCTAAACCTCTGTTTGAAGGCGCTCGCAACGCTCTGCGCATCAAAGAAGACGGTAAACTGCTGTATGTAATACGATTACTTCGCACGCTAATAATCATCGGGGCGGGCAGGATACTCACGCGCTCGGATAATGTTACGGGCGCGCTCATAATGTTCAAAAAAATCTTCACGTCGCCAAAGACCTCTGAAGTCGCGGCGGGCGCGTTCACGAAGCTCGGCCTCACGAACGAAGATTATATAGTAATGGCGGCAGCTTTCGCCGTGCTGATTATTTGCGATATAATGGAAGAAAGAGGGCTGAAGGCGCGCAGCTTCATAGAGCGCCGGCATCCTGCCCTGCAAGTGCTTCTCATGGTAGCCGCAATAGCCGTCTTGCTCTACTACGGCGCATTCAGCCGCGGATATATATCCGCGCAGTTCATATACGGGGCCGTGTAACGCCTGGAGGTAGTGGGTACCTGAACAGAGACAGAAGGAGTAATCAATGTCGTCCAAACGCTGGCTTATCTGCTTTACCGTCATACTCGCGTTGATACTGTCGACGCTGGCGGCGTACAACCTCTATGCCGACCCGTTCGGCGTATTCGGCGACCCGAATTTTGATTGGTACGCGGCCAATATGACGAACAACCCCGCCACCGCAAAAATCGCGTACATCGACCGGCATCATACGCAGTACGACTCATATATAGTCGGATCTTCAGGCACCAGTTATTACCCGGTGGAAAAACTCAACGAATACACAGGCGCGAACTTCTTCAACCTATTCAGTTACGGCGGGGATATGTACAAAACCTACCTCATGGCAAAGTACGTGATAGAACGCTATGAGACGAAGAACCTGGTCGTGTGCCTCAGCATCTCAGATGCGATAAACTACAAAAGCTACGGCAGCACAGTCACGGAAACCCTGCACAAGAATATCACGGGCGAGTTTCCTCTCTCGTTTTACGCGAAATATCTCTATGCCAATCCTAAATACGCAAGGGCGAAAATCGACTACAAAGAAAACTACGACAGGTACCTTCCTCTCTTTTTCGATGTTTTCGACACCAGCACAGGCGCATACGACGACCGCGTCGTAAACATAGAACACATAGGCTCGCTGGAAGAGTACCTGGAAAGAGAAAAGTACAGCGAGCTCAAAGAAGAAAACAGGCGCACATATACCCCTTATCTGCCCCGGATAGACGAATGCGTCTGGAGACTCGCGGATCTCAAAAGCATGTGCGAGGAGCGGGACATCAATTTCAGCGTGATTTTCAATCCCTACCACTATTCGTACTGCGGCCAGCAGGACTGGAACCAGATAGCAACGTTCTACAGGCTGATTGCCGGCGTCTGCGACTTCTGGGACTTCATGCTAAGCCCTGCGAGTCTTGAACCGCGTTACTTCCAGGACTATCTGCATATCAGGACATCGCTCGGCGCCATGGCGCTTGCGAAGGTTTACGGTGCGCAAGATACATATATTCCGGATGATTTCGGGCACTTCATTACCGCAGAAAATGTTTACGACTACACCGTAAGCATGCCGCAGCGCTATGCAGACCTGCTCCCGGAACCGGGGCGCAGCTCGCAGCTTGAGGTAATACTGTACCACAACATACGCGAAGGCCGGGCATCGGACAACGAGATCTCGCCCGACCGTTTTGACGAACATATTGCAGCGCTCGCCGCTGCGGGCTACAATGCCGTGACCTTGCAGGACTTGCTTGACTTCGTCGAAAGAGGCGCGCCGCTGCCGGACAACCCGATACTGATCACGTTTGACGACGGGTACGAAAGCAACTATGAGTATGCATACCCGATACTGGAGAAGCATGGTATGCGCGCGACCATTTTCGTTGTAGGGAGCGGCATTGGCAATGCGGACGGGGATCTTGCGCATTTCGGCTGGAACGAAGCTCTGGAAATGTCCGGGTCGGGCGTGATAGAGATAGGAAGCCACTCCTACAGCATGCACCTGTATCCGCGCCCGGAAGAACCCGGCCCGGAAACAGGGCGCGACGGCATGGGCAAGTACGGCGCGGAATCCGAAGACGAATACATTGCAGCGCTTCGGGCTGATATTTCAGCATTCAATGAAGCGTACTCGCGGAACATGGGCGAGCTCCCCGCCGCGCTTGCGTTCCCATACGGCGTGTACACGCAGCTTACCGAGGCTATTCTGGTGGAGTACGGCTACAAAGTGACTTTTACGACAATGCCCGGGCGCAATGAAATACTGAAGGGGCTGCCGCAAACCCTCTACGGGCTCAATCGCTATACTATCTCGGGAGAGTTGACCGGCGATGAGTTGATTGAACTCCTAAGTACCGGATGACTGTTCAGGTACCCCGTCCACCTGAACAGACAAGATTTCTGACGCCATGAAATGGAGTGCCGGCATGATTGAACTGATTGAAAGCAACGTGATGATAGTCTCCGGGAAACCGGAACTTATGCCGCCGGGCGGGGATATCCGCTCAGGCAGGAGGAAGACCATCGCGTATAGAATCCTCGAATCCCACAGCAGCAGCGCGGACAGCGGCGTAATGCGCCTGAAGTTCGACGCTTTAGCCTCGCATGACATCACATACGTCGGGATAATCCAAGCCGCGCGCTCTTCAGGCATGACACACTTCCCGATTCCATACGTCCTGACAAATTGCCATAACAGCCTGTGCGCTGTCGGCGGCACCATCAACGCGGACGACCATGCCTTCGGCCTCTCCGCAGCAAAGAAATACGGAGGGATCTTCGTGCCGCCCAACCAGGCGGTTATCCATCAGTTCGCCCGCGAAAGGCTTGCGGGCTGCGGCAAGATGATACTGGGCTCAGACTCACACACGCGCTACGGCTGCTACGGCGCCCTGGGAATTGGCGAGGGCGGCGGCGAGCTTACCAAGCAGCTCCTTGGCGACACATACGACCTGGAACCACCCGCAGTGACGCTCGTGTGGCTCGAAGGCGCGCCTCCCCGGGGCATAGGCCCGCACGATGCTGCGCTGGAGCTGGTCCGCGCGACGTTCGCGGGCGGCCTGGTCAAGAACCGGATCCTCGAGTTCGCAGGCCCGGCGATTGGGCGCCTGTCAATGGACTTCAGGAGCGGGATTGACGTGATGACCACTGAAACAAGCTGCCTTTCGTCTATATGGACAACGGACGACGCTGTCCGCCGTTTTTATAATGACGTAGGCAGGGGCAGCGATTTCAGCGAGCTGGCTCTCGAAGAGGGCGCCTGTTACGATTCTGTGATAAAGATTGACCTCTCGCTGCTCGAGTCAATGATAGCTCTGCCTTTCCACCCATCCCGCGCGCTTACGATCCATGAGCTTCAGAGCGACCCCTACGGCATACTGGGCCGGATCCGGGAGCGTTGCATCGAGGAACTGGGCGGCCGGGTTGCGCCGGATCTCCTCGCGTGCATAAACGAGCGCGGTGAAGTCGTTTGCGAGCAAGGCGTCATTGTCGGATGCGCCGGGGGCATGTATGACAACATTTCCGAGGCTGCGGATATACTTGGCGGCGAATCGATAGGCAACGGCTCTTTCGATCTATCTGTATACCCTTCCTCCGCGCCCGTCTCCCTTGCAATTACGCGCGACGGGATATCGCGCATTCTTATGGAGTCCGGCGCACTGGTGAAGTCCGCGTTTTGCGGGCCGTGCTTCGGAGCCGGAGACACGCCCGCGCACAACACCCTGTCTGTGCGCCACGCGACGCGGAATTTTGCATACCGCGAGGGATCAAGGCCGTCCGACCTGCAGATATCTTCCGTCGCGTTGATGGACGCGCGTTCAATTGCGGCTACAGCGCGAAATGGCGGAGTGATTACCGCAGCGACGGACTTGGAGTACCGGGTAACCCCTCGCGTCTATAAGTATGACGCAAGCGTATATGACAAGCGCTGCTACGACGGCTCAGGCCGGCCCGACCCATCTGTAAAACTGCGGCTCGGGCCGAATATTACTGACTGGCCGGAGTTCCATAACCTTGAAGAGGATATGCTGCTGAGGCTCTGCGCAGTGATACTTGACGATGTAACCACGACCGATGAGCTCATACCCTCGGGGGAAACCTCGTCCTACCGCTCAAACCCCATTGCCCTGTCAGAGTTTACGCTCTCACGCCGGGTACCGGGGTACGTCAATGACAGCAAAGCGGTCCGTACGCTCGAGGAGGCAAGGCGCGGCGGCAACACGCCGGAAGAAGTCTCCGCAGTATTGAATTTGCTTGGCGGCGACCCGGCGGCGACTTCCGTAGGTTCTTGCATCTTCGCGAAAAGGCCCGGCGACGGCAGCGCCAGGGAGCAAGCTGCCTCCTGCCAGAGAGTTCTGGGCGGCCTTGCGAATATATGCTACGAGTACGCCACTAAGCGCTACCGCTCAAACTGCATTAACTGGGGGCTCGTGCCTTATACCATCGCGGAGGAAGCACCGCTTCGCTGCTCGCCCGGCGACTGGATATATGTCCCGGGCATTCGCCGCGCCATTCTTGAGGGCAAGGAAGCAATCAGCGCAAAAACCATCACGGCCGAGGGCGCCGGCGACATTACGCTCCGGCTTGGCAACCTAAGCGCCGAAGAGCGGCAAATACTGGCCGATGGCTGCCTGATGAACTATTATAGGTAGCAACGGCTCATAGGGGGGCGGGTTCGAACTCGACACGCCTCTCACCGGATGAGGTACTTGAAATGGCTGAAATAAACTTAATGCCCCCTGAGGAGGTCGGCAGGATGTTCGCCCGCCTTGGCGAGCTAAAACTGGATGTCTCAGGAATAAAGCGTAAGTTCCTTGGTTGCCCCTATGGCGAAGACAGCGCGCAAGTTCTCGACATATACCTGCCAAACGAAGGCGGAGGACCGTTCCCGGTTGTGTTGTTCGCTCATGGCGGAGGTTGGTCCGGAGGCGCCAGAAACGACACGCAGCTTGTCACTTTCATAGGCGGGGTCAACCGGGGCTATGCGGTTGTGAGCCTCGACTACAGGCTGATCCCAAACATCCGCTATCCCGCCAACCTGTTTGACATTAAGTCAGCTATGCGCTGGATCGCCGAAAACTCGCGGACATACTTGCTTGACCCCGATCGCGTCGCGCTCACCGGTTCGTCGGCAGGCGCTCACCTCGTTATGATGGCAGCTTTCACACAAGGCCAACCCGCGTTTGAGGAGAGCCCTCGGGGCCCGTCATGCGTTGTTCGCGCGGTCATCGAGCAGTTTGGCCCTACCGACTTCCTGAAGTTCCATCCTCACTATGATGAGTCAGGATACCCCAGGGCGCAGTCTCCCGACCGGGGAAGCGCATTGGACGCGCTGCTGGGAGTGGACGCAAACCTCGTGCCAAACCTCGTGCGCTTCATTAACCCTATTGACAATGTTCACCCCGGTATTCCACCCGTCCTTATTCAACACGGGAGATACGATCCTATTATCCCTTACCAGCAGGCGCTTGAGCTTCACGACAAGATAATTGCGATCGCGGGCGCGGACAAGTCCGAACTCGACCTCAGCGAGGAGTTTCTGCACGCAGATCCCGGCTATACTTACGACGAGTCCCAGCATAGAATCTTTGATTTTTTGGATAGAAACCTATGAAAATTAGGTTGGTGCCCATTTTGGGCACCAACCAATCCGGAGCCTTGGACATATGTGGGGTTGATTGCCTAGCCTCCGCGTGAGAGCGAAATCAGGCCCGAGCGGCACACTTCCAGAATGCCGCCTCCGCGCGCGGCTTCGATAAACTGCTCGATCTTCTCTGAACTGCCCGACACTTCCGCAGTGACGAACTCCTCCCCAAAATCCATGACCCTGCCGCCGTAGTCATTGATAAGGCTGCTTACGCCGGTTTTTCCTGAAGGCCCTACCTTCAGTTTGATGAGCATGTGCTCCACGGAGACTGCGTCGTCTCTTCCAAGCAGGACGACTGACTTCACGTCGTGGAGCTTTTCCAGTTGCTTGAGTACCTGCTCCTTCATGTACTCGTCGCCCGTTGTAACAATCGTCATCCTCGAATAAGCGGGGTTCTCGGTCTCACCCACAGCAAGGCTGTCGATATTGTAGCCCCTCTTCGCGTATAAAGCCGCAACACGGTTCAGCACTCCGAAATGGTTCGACACTATGATCCCAACAGTAAACTTCTCTGACATATTATCATCCAATCTTTACACATTTAGTACAGCATGTCTGCCAGGGTCCCGCCATCCGGAATCATTGGATATACTTTTTCATCCATGTCGATGCTGCAGTCTATCAGCGACGGACCCGCGTCGGGTGCCGCGAGCAAAGCGGCCTCAAGCTCATTGATGCAAGAAACAGCGAAACCGGCCGCGCCGAACGCCTTCGCAAGAGCCGGGAAATCAGTCTTGCGATCAAGCGTCGTCGCTGAGTATCTCCCCTCCAGGAACAGCGCCTGCCACTGGCGCAGCATGCCAAGCACGCCATTATTCAGCAGGACTATCGTAATAGGCAGTATCTGCGCGACAGCCGTCGCCAACTCAGTCAAGTTCATGCCAAAGCTGCCGTCGCTTGTGAAAAGGATAGTCCTTTTCCGCCCGCAGGCGATGCAGGCGCCAATCGCGGCGCCTAGCCCGAACCCCATCGCGCCGAGCCCGCCTGACGTAATGAACTTTCGAGGCTGCTCGAACCGATAGTGCTGCGCGACCCACATCTGGTGCTGCCCGACGTCGGTCGCGACAATCGTGCTGCTGTCGTGCATACCGTTGACTAGGCGAATGATATCACGCGGCGTGAACCCTCCTGCGGCAACTTCTGCGTCGGCACTTTTCAGCTCTGCGACCTTCGACAACCAGGATGCGTTTGGCGTCACGCCGCCGCATCGCTCCGCCAGTTCCGGCAGAATAATCCGGAGATCCCCGCACAGGCTGACGTCCGGGCGGACATTTTTTCCTATCTCAGCAGCGTCAATGTCAATATGTATGATTTTCGCGTTCTTTCCGTACTCTCTCGCATTGCCTGTAGCGCGATCCGAAAAACGCACTCCCAGCGCAAGGATCAAATCGGCTTCCGCCATCGCTACCGTCGATCCGTATCTGCCGTGCATGCCGCTCATGCCAAGGCTGAGTTCATAGGAATCAGGAACCGCGCCAATCCCCATCATGCTCGCGCCGACCGGCGCGCCCAGTTTCCCGGAAAGCCTCAAAACATCTCCGCCCGTGCCCGATGATATTACTCCTCCGCCACAGTATATGTACGGCCTGCTCGAGTCTCTCAGCGCGTCGAGCGCGTCGTCAAGCGAACCCGTATATACCCCGCTCCCGCTCCCCTTCTCCGGCCTCGCGGGCAGCTCATCATTTTCGGCGCAGGCCAACTGCACACTCTTTGGGATATCAACAAGAACCGGCCCCTTTCTGCCCGAACCGGCAATCATAAACGCCTCGGCGAGCGTTCGGCGCAGCTCCTGTACATCCCTGACAATGAAACTATGCTTGACAATCGGCATCGTCACTCCGACTGTATCAATCTCCTGGAACGAGTCGCCGCCCCTCATTGGAGTTGGGACGTTTCCGGTTATGAACACGACAGGGACAGAATCAAGGTAAGCATTGGCAATGCCGGTCACGAGGTTCGTCGCGCCCGGCCCTCCGGTGGCAATGACGGCCGAGGTCGTGTCCGAGACCCTTGCGTATGCGTCGGCTGCGTGCGCGGCTCCCTGCTCATGCGCAGTGAGCACATGCTTGATTTTATCCGAGTTCTTGTACAGTTCGTCATATATGTTTATTACATATCCGCCCGGGTAGCCGAATACAACATCCACCCCCTGGCGGATCAGTTCTTCAACAACAATCGCGGCTCCGCTCTTTTGCAAAATATAGTCCATCCTTAACAAAGTTTTATACACTCGCAAAAATATTTCCCGTTGTCATAAGAATGCAATTGTGGTAATATAGGCCTGCGCGGCCATTGTGCCGCTACTCATAGGCACCAAACTATACTTTTCAAGGAGGACTATCTATGAGCGGTCTATTAGCGGGGAAAGCCGCACTCGTCACAGGCGGCGGCAGCGGTATCGGCGCGGCAATCGCCAGGCGCTTTACTGCAGAGGGCGCGAAAATCGTAATCACCGGGCGGCGCAAAGAGGCTCTTGCCGATACAGTCGCGGCTTGTCCGGAAGGCAGCGTCCTGGCATTCGCGGGCGACGTCCGCAAGTTTGAAGATGCGCAGGCAATGGTGGAAGCCACAATCAAGTTCTGCGGAAAGATCGACATCCTCGTAAACAACGCCGGAATCGACCCTGCGGGAACAGTAGTTGAAGTCGACATCGAGCAGTGGAAAAGTGTTATCGAGACGAACCTGTACGGCCCGTTTTTCACAATGCGCGCCGCACTGCCGCATATGATTAAAGCCGGCGGCGGCTCAATAGTAAACATTGCTTCATTAGCCGGCTTGCGCCGAATTCCGGCAATGTCAGCATACTGTTCTTCAAAATCAGGCTTGATCGGCCTGTCACAATCGGTCGCGCTTGACTACGGGCCGCATAATGTGCGCTGCAACGTGGTCTGCCCCGGCGCGACGCGCACAGCCATGCTGGAAAACGCCATGAAAGGCCTCGCCGATTCGCTGGAAACCGATATAACGGGCGCGCTTGACTACATGACGCGTTTCAATCCCCTTGCCCACCCCGCGTCAACCGACCAGATTACCGGCGCGGTCGTGTTCTTCGCGGGAGACGATTCCGCAACGGTTACCGGAACAGTGCTCCCGGTAGACTCCGGCTCCACGGTCGTCGATCCGAATGGCGCCGCGCTCTCAGGCAGAGCCTGGGGTTCCGACTGATAGGGCATATCGACGAATATCAGGGGGCGGGACTCGAACTCAACCCGCCCCCAAGTGGCTTTGGACAAAACTCCCGCAATCATCAAGCGCCACTTGTAATACTATACACAATCGGCATCCTGCGCTTGTGCTCGCTGGAGTTATGATATCGCGTTATTATTCTCAAGTCGTCCGCCGAGCATTCGCCGCCGAGCAGGAACCTGTCAATACTCTCATATGAGATACCCATATCGCTCTCGTCTGTCTGTCCGTCGAACAGGCCTGCCGAGGGCGCCTTGTCTATTATTGCGCGCGGAGCCCCCAAATGCTCGAGAAACTCATAAACCTCAGTAACCGTCAGATCTGCAATCGGGTTAAAATCGCAACCCCCGTCGCCCCATTTGGTGAAATACCCCATGTGTATTTCGCTGCGGTTGCCTGTGCCTGCGACAAGCCTGTCCTCAGCTGCTCCTACTGCATACAGAGCAGCCATACGAAGGCGCGGCGCGATGTTCGTGACGGCCGCTCCTTCAATCGCCGCTGCCGGAGCAAGAGCTTCAAGCATAGTGTTATAGGCAAGTCCCAGATCCACCGTCCTGGTTTCAATCCCGAACTTAAGAGCGACTTTGGCCGCATCCTTCATGTCTTCATCGTAATTGCGCCTTGAGCCGCATGGCATTATCATTCCAAGGGTATTATCACAGGCAAGTTTGCATAGTATGCCTGCGAGCGCCGAGTCCTTGCCGCCGCTGTTTCCGAATACAATCCCGCTTTTCCCGGAGTTTTGCAGCAGTTCCTTTATAAACCCGACGCGCCCTGTTGTCTCAGCGGAGTAATCACGCACTGTCTGCGACGCCCCCCCTAACAGTAATTGCCTTAATTGCCCTTATTGTACCACACCATGTCAACCGCCGTAAATTCTTCTTCCCTAATGGCGGGATTTGTGTTACAATCCCTGATACGACCATTTTCATTGAGAGGCTCCCGTTTATGAGTTTGATGTATTGGCTGATACCGCTAATATTCCTGCTGCCGCCGCTTGCTTTGCTCCTTATCGGCCTAGCTGTGAGGAAACCGCGCGGGCCGGCGCCAGGCGATGCAGCAGCGGGAGATTCAAGCGCCGAGGAAGATACCGAACAGGAGCCCGGCAACGAAGACACAGGAACCTCAGCGGATTACTATAACGCCGCAGATGAAAATGACGATGACGCTGCCACCGCGTTTGGCGAAGACGAGTCGGCAGCGGATGCCGGCGGCGCGCCTGCGGCAGACGGCGAAACCAGAGATGCGCAAGAGGAGGATGAGCCGGTTGACGAGCCGCTGCCCGCTGATAAAAATCGAAACTACCTGCTTATCGCAGCGGTAATTGTGCTGTTTGCCGGCATAGTGATAGCAGCCAGCCTGTATCTGGGAATCAAAGTCACTCCGTGGTCCAGCAAACCATGGTGGCCATGGTAGCAATGAATGCAGCGCCCGGAGGTATTGGTACCTGAACAGAAACGATCATATGTAATATTATGGTTGACATATTTGCGCCGGTACGGTATCATTCGCTGGCGGGCATGAAAACGAAAGGTCAGACGCGACGTGGCATTCGAAAGCCTTACTGAAAAACTGAACACAGTCTTCAAGAAGCTCAGGGGCAAAGGGCGCCTTAAAGAAGCTGACATCAAAGAAGCAATGCGCGAGGTACGCCTCGCCCTGCTGGAAGCGGACGTCGGGTTCAAAGTCGTGCGCGACTTCGTCAACGCTGTCAGCGAGCGCGCGCTTGGAGCCGATGTGCTGGAGTGCCTCTCCCCCGCGCAGATGGTCATCAAGATAGTCAACGAGGAGCTGTGCGCCCTCATGGGCAGCACAAACGCGAAGCTTGCAATCGCATCAAAGCCTCCTACGATAGTCATGCTGGTCGGACTCCAGGGATCCGGAAAAACTACTAACGGCGCGAAACTGGCCGCCTATACGCAAAAAAACAACAGTAAACGCCCTATGCTCGCGGCGTGTGACATATACCGGCCTGCGGCAATTACCCAGTTGCAGACCGTAGGCAGGCAACTTGACATCCCCGTCTTCGAGATGGGCGTCACCAACCCTGTTGAAATAGCGAAAGCATCCGTCCGGCATGCGATAAAATCAGGCTACGACATCGTATTCCTTGACACGGCAGGCAGGCTGCATATAGACGAAGAGCTCATGGACGAGCTGATTGCGATCAAAGCAGCCGTTGAGCCCACTGAGATACTTCTCGTCGTTGACGCGATGACAGGCCAGGACGCGGTAAATGCCGCAGTCGCGTTCAACGACGCGCTCAACATCGACGGCGTCATACTGACAAAACTCGATGGCGACGCGCGGGGCGGCGCCGCGCTATCGGTAAGGGCCGTCACAGGAAAACCCATCAAGTTCGCGGGAACAGGGGAAAAACTCGACCAGATCGAACCGTTCCACCCGGATCGCATGGCGTCGCGCATACTGGGTATGGGTGACGTAATGACTCTGATTGAGAAGGCCGAGCAAGCGTTCGACGAGAAAAAAGCGGAAGAAATGGCAGCAAAGCTGCTAAAAAACAAGTTCACGCTTGCCGACTACTATGAGCAACTGACTCAACTGAAATCCATGGGAAATATCTCCGACATCGCGGGGATGATACCGGGCATGGACGCAAAAGCCCTGGCGGGCGCCTCCATAGACAATAGCATGCTCAGTAAGACAGAGGCGATAATACTGTCCATGACGCCCTTTGAGCGCGATAACCCGTCAGCTCTCAACAGCAGCAGGAAGAAGCGCGTAGCAGCAGGCAGCGGGACTTCTGTAGTCGATATCAACAGGCTCCTGAAGCAATATGAAATGATGCAATCGATGTCTAAGCAACTCTCAAAAGGCAAAATACCAGCATTATTCGGCGCCGGTAAGTCCGGCAGGTTCGGAATGTAGGTATATAAGCTATATATGAAAGGGATCTATCAAGAATGGTAAAAATCAGGTTACGCAGAATGGGCGCGAAGAAGAACCCCTACTACAGGATCGTAGTAGCCGATTCTCTATCACCCAGGGACGGGAAGTGCATTGAGGAGATTGGCTCCTATGACCCGCTCACCACCCCGTCCGAAATAAAAGTAGACGTCGAGCGCGCTCAATACTGGCTCAGCAATGGCGCGCAGCCTACTGACACAGTCCGGGCTCTGTTGAAAAAGGCCGGAGCAATCCAATGAAAGAGCTGCTGGTATATATCGCGCAAAATCTTGTAGATAATCCGGATGACGTGACTGTTACGGAACGCGAGACAGATACGGAGACGGTCTACGAGTTGCGCGTGAACCCTCTGGACATGGGAAAAGTAATAGGCCGCCAAGGCCGGATAGCTAAGGAAATCCGCTCACTTATGCGCTCTGTCGCGCAAAGGCAGGGACGGCGCATCAGCGTCGACATAATGGACTAAAGCAGATTAGGAGCCTTGGAGCCTTGGACAAACGGCGCTGCCTGTCATCGGTGTATGGATAAATATCTTGAAGCCGGCCAGATTGTCGGCACTCACGGCCTGCGCGGCGAAGTACGAATAGTCCCGTGGGCGGACTCACCCGGCTTCCTGGCCGGCTTTGAGCGCATGTATATTGACGGGAAAGAGTTTCGCGTTTTGTCGGCGCGGGTTTCGAAGAACCTCGTGCTTGTCTCATTTGAAGGGGTCGAGGGGATAGACGACGCAATCAGGCTCAAGGGCAAAGTTGTCCACATCGACAGGAGCGACGCGGCAATCCCGGAAGGTCGCTACTTTGTGGCAGACCTTATCGGCCTTACGGCGCTGGACGCGGGCACAGGCGAGCCGCTCGGGCGCATTGCCGAGGTGCTGTCGCTGCCATCAAACGAGGTATACGTCATCAGGGGCGCCCGCGAGATGCTCATCCCGGCTGTGCCGGATTTTATTGCCGAGACTGATATCGAAGACGGGATTATTAAGATCCGTGTGATTGAGGGAGTCTGATAGCGTGAGAATAGATATAATGACCCTGTTCCCCGACATTGTCGGGGATATGCTTTGTGAGAGCGTTTTAGGCCGCGGCCAGGAACGCGGGTTCATCCGCATAGAGTGCTGGCAGATACGCGACTTCTCTGCCAATAAGCAAAAGCAGGTCGACGACTATCCGTACGGCGGGGGGCGCGGCGCGGTCATGCTCGCGCAGCCTTTGTACGACTGCTGGAAGCATATATGCGACGAAGCGGGCTGCAGGGTGCACACGATAATCATGTCGCCATGCGGAAAGGTCTTTAACCAGGCTGACGCGCGTCGTCTGCAGCAGGGGTTCGGCAGGCTTATCATCGTCTGCGGGCGCTATGAGGGCGTAGACGAGCGGTTCATCGAAGAGTGCGTGGATGAGGAGCTCTCTATCGGCGATTTTGTCGTAACGGGAGGAGAGATACCTGCAATGGCGGTCGCCGACGCCGTATGCCGGCTCGTGCCGGGTGTATTGCCCGATGAGGAATGCTATACTGACGAAAGTCACTGGGATGGGCTGCTTGAGTATCCCCAGTACACCCGCCCCGAAGTCTGGCGTGACAGGCACGTCCCGGAAGTGCTCCTGTCCGGGCATCACGAGCGGATAAAACAATGGAGGCGGCGCGAGTCCCTCGAAAGGACACGCGACCGCCGCCCTGATATGTTTGATAAGCTGTGACTTATTTATTATATGAACCTGATCTCGTCATATACGCACACATCCCGGTACCCGATCTTATTATACATGCCTCGCGATACCGGGTTTGAAGCATCGGCGAAAAGGCAACAGAACCTGTTTCCCCGCTTGATGAGCTCTCCGGAAAGCTCGGCGACAACCGAAGAGGCGTAGCCCCTGTTCCGAAAATGCGGCGGCGTGTAAACCCCGTTTACGACAGCGCCGCATTTTGTGCTGCGCCCGTGAACAGCTTGCGCCACCGGGCAAACGTCTTCCCAAATATAATGCACGCCTTTGCCGATGCGCCGCTTTACCCGCTCGACATTCGTGGGGATATCGAATACCTCCACGCGGCAATCCTCGGAAAATGCGCGCTCCCAGTAAGGCACAAAGAAAATGTCGTCTTCCCGCAGCAGACGGCAACGCCCGGGCGCCCTGCCCGGTTCATTGACCCTGTCGAGCTCCATTACGACCATGGACATGTGCGCTTCAGCCCGGCCATTGGCGTAAGCTGCCGCAAACCTGCTGGCGAGCCCTTGCAGCGCCAGCACCCCGGGCACAGCGAGCCCCATGCTGCGCAGCTCTGCCGCCAACAAGGCGACAGCCTGGTCGTCGGGTTCGTTGCGCGTCTCATAAAGGACTATGTTGAATGGCGGCGTACAAACAGCGACCAGCGCAATGCCGCCGTTTGAGTCCTTTACCGAGGCCATGAACCAGTCTGAGCTGTCCGCGGTCTTGTTGTAGATAAAGCTGACAGGCAAGTTGTTCTGAGCTTCGTTCTCGAGCAATATCTCAAGCGTATCGCCGGAGAACTCGTGTATGTCCCTGTACTTCTCCAGTCTCATAGTCTTTTAGACTATGAACTCCGCTATTTCCTTTTCGAAGCCTTTCGTGTCGTGCTCGTCCTCGATGACGAGTTTGACATCGTTCTCGATAGTCAACAGCATGAGCCCGAGCATCGACTTGGCGTCGGCTTGGCCGCTCTTCCCGTGTACCCAGATATCGAACGGATGGCTCTCTGCAATCCTGTTCAGTCTCTGCGCTTGCTCCGATGAGGTGATTTTGATGTTGAAAGTCATTTTTACTCCCCTTTCAATTTGATGGTACTTGATGGTTTGGATTGTATATGATTGTGCCCTAACAGTCAAGACCTATTACATATGGCACCCGGACGGGGTACCTGAACAATTGCCGGAGTTCAAGCTTTACATGCCACGAGCCTCGGCGTTGAAGGTTTTGCCCAGTCGCTTTATTATTGAGCTTGCGCATCCTTCGATTTCTTCCGAAGTCAGCGTTTTGTTGCTCGAACCGATCACAAGCCTGAAAGTAATTGATTTTTTACCCTCGGGAACTTGCCTGCCTGTGTACTCATCGACGAACTGCACCGACCTGAGCAAATCGCCTTGACTTTTTTTGCCGGCAATCGCGCCCAGTATCTCCTCCCAGCTCGTTGGCAGATCGAACAGCAAGGAAACGTCATAGTCCGTCGTCGGGTACTCCGGTATGCGCCGGTACTCATTCGACCTTGAGGTCAGCGGCACGATGGAGTCAAGGCAGAACTCAAAAAGCATGACTATGCTTTTTTTCATCCCGAAGCTTAGCGCGGCTTTTCCGGACAGAAGCGCAAGATTGCCGATCTGCGCGCCGCAGTGCATTATGTTTAACCACAGGACCTCATCTGCCCATAACGGTCTTTCATTCTGCCTAAACTCGACAGGCTCGCTGTGGATGAACCTCGGCATCGCTTCGATGATACCCTTTGCCCTCCTGAAAACGGAGTTTACATCCCCGGCGCCGGCGACGCAGGCGCCCGCGACTTCCCTGCGCTGCGTTGGCAGTAACTCGCGCGGATCGTAGGGCGCTTCGTACCCGCTGTCGTGGAACACCTGGGCCGATTCGAAGATGCTGAACTCATCGAAGAAACGCAGGTTTCCCGCGACTGCTTTGCACAGGTTCGGCAGCAGTGAAGAGCGCAGAAAGCGCTCGGAAGGCGAAGGCGGCGCGACCAGCGACAGCATACCGTCGCTGCTTCCCAGTATCGGGTTGATACTTTCATCGCTGACCCATGGATATGTGAATATTTCGTTCATATCGCATCTGAACGCCAGATACTCCCTGATCTTCCTGTCGACGTCAATATCCGGCTGATTGATAGCTCTGTCGAACAAGGCGGCTATCGGGGTTGGTTCAAAGTTCTCCAGCCCGTGCATCCTCGCGACTTCCTCCATAATATCGTTCGGAATCGAGACGTCTCCTGTCGAACGCCAGGTAGGCGTCAACACATGCATGCAATCGTGGTCGAAGCCCACTTCAAAGCCGAGCCGGCTGAGCATTCCGGCAATCTCATCGTTCGCAATAGCTTTGCCAAGGCATTTCTCCAACCATGCCAGGGAAACGTCGAAACTGCTCTTTTCCAGTTTCACCGGGTACTCGTCAGCGAAACCCGTAAATGACAGTCCGGGATACAGCGAGGAGAACATCGCAACCGCCAGCGTAAGGGCGTCGTCACCTCTTTCGGGGTCGATGCTCTTTTCGTACCTGGCGGCCGACTCCGTACGCACCCCGTGGCGCGCAGAAGTGCGCCTCACGCCAAGCGCGTCAAAATTGGCTATTTCAAGTATTACTTTTGTCGTATCCGGCAGTATCGAGTCCTTCTCGCCGCCCATCACTCCTGCCAGGGCGACCGGCCCCTCCTCATCTGCGATAACCAGATCCTCGCCGCACAGCTCCAACTCCCTGCCATTTAGCAGCAGCAGCCTTTCACCTTCAACCGCGCGCCTTACAATAATATGTCCCTTTATATTGTCCGAGTCGAACGCATGCGTCGGCTGTCCGGTGGCGAGCATTATATAATTCGTTATGTCTACGATGGCGTTGATGGGGCGCATTCCCACCCTCCAGATGCGGCTTTGCATATCGAAAGGCGACGGTTTGACCGAAAGGCCGTCGATCTCAACGCCGATATAGCGCGGGCAGCGTTCGCTGTCAAGCAGGGAAATCTTAAAGCCCGTATCAGACAGCAGCATCCCCGCAGATTGAAAATCGGCGAGCGGCAGGTCGTACATTGCGGCTATTTCGCGCGCAACTCCATAGTGGCCCCATAAATCAGGGCGGTTTGTCAGCGACTTGTTATCTATTTCGAGTATTATATCATCCAGCCCGAGCGCCTCGGCCAGCCCGGCGCCGGCCGGAGCGTCGAAGTCTGACAGATCGACGATCGTCGCTTCATCTTCATATGGGAACAGCTCAAACAGCCCGATTTCTGACGACGCGCAAATCATGCCGTAACTGTCTATGCCGCGAAGCTTCGCGTTTTTAATCTCCACAGGTTCGCCTTCCCCATGCCAGCGGACAAAAGCCCCGGGTTTCGCCACCGCAACTTTCATTCCCCGGCGAAGGTTAATGCCTCCGCAGACAATCTCCCTGATGTCGCGGCCGCCGATGTCCGTTTTGCAGATCGTCAGTTTATCGGCGTTCGGGTGCTTTGTTATCTCCTCAATAACTCCCACGACGATGTTTTCGAAGCCCCGGCTCAAATCTGTCATGCCTTCTACTTCGACCG
>WRJQ01000019.1 GCA_009778485.1 Oscillospiraceae bacterium | reverse complement strand
CATCGGCAGCACGGCTGCAACGCTCGCGGAAGGGCGCGTCACCGAGCTTTCGGCGAAGCTGGAGTATTACGACACATCATTCACGCTCGGCCTCGTTGACAAGGAAGCAACCTTGGAAGAGGTTGTGATAAATACTACGCTCGACTCCGCGATAGCGGGGCTTGCCCTGCTTGCCATCACGGCGCTCATATCCATAGCGTTCATACGCGCAAACATAAAGAAAGAGCCGCTTGTCATGCTGGGAGGCAGGAACGAGTGAAGTGTTATGTACCTCTTGCGCTGCAGGCCGGGCGTGCTTGTTTCGGGTGAACCACTTAATATTTCCATGCTCACAAGAGCGCCACTAATGAGGTTAACATGTTCATAATAACAAACGTCATCAAAAACATTCGGCGCAACACGCGCAAGTCAGCCATATACTTCGCTGTCTGCGTCGCCGCAACGCTTACTCTGCAAGTATATATAACCAGCATCGACAGGACGCAGCGGCAGCTTGAAGACCTGCCGGCAGCGATGCCCATATCCGCGCGCGTTACGTCGCTGGACGGGTGGCGGCATGAGTACCTGGACATAAAGCAGGTTACTGTCGACGGGCTGTTCGAGTCTCCGTTCGTCGAGGATATCGAGATGACTGCACTTGCCCATGCGCTGTTTCTGATGAAGTCTGCGGACACGACCGGACTTAGCGACACAGACTACTCATTCAACCTGCTGCTGCGGGGGGCACGAGTCGCTGCAGCAAATAAGATAGAGTTACTTAAGGAGCTCGCGCCGGAAGGCATAACGTGGCTGACGGGGTACGGCCCGGAGATATTTTCCGGGAACGAGCTCGTTTGCGTCGTCGATGAGTACGTGTTGGAGCTTACAGGTTACTCGCTTGGAGACAGCGTAAGGTACACGCGGATGCTCGAAGATATGTTTGACTACTACGGCGAACCGAAATATGTGGAAATAGGCGCCCTTGACTCGCTCAAGGTAGTTGGTATAATGGAAGAGACCTATGACTACTCCGTCGCGCTTCCGCTGGAAACCCTGCGGCAGATTTGCAGGGACTTCGAGCATCCGTTCACGGCCTCGACTGCATCGTTCAGCGTGGTAGACACGCTGCGGCTCAACGAGTTCAAAGCTGAAATGAAAGCCATTGAGCTCGTGGACACAAGCTCCGGCGAAGGGGCGCACAACCGCGAGGTCCGTGCGAATGCGCTGGGCGTCAACGACGCTACGTTCATCGGCGCGGCTACAAGGCTGCAGGAGTCGCTCTCGCTGCTCAGAGGATTTTTGCCGCTTGTCGCTATTGCGATAGCTGCGGTCGGGTATCTCGTAGCATACCTGGCGGTACAGACTAGGCGTGAGGAGTACGCCGTCTACCGGCTGCTGGGGATTGGCAAGTCGAAGGGATTCTTCCTGTTTTTTGCGGAACTGGCAGCCTTGACGGTCTGCGGCAGCCTGCTCGGCGCTGCGGTTTCGGTGGCTTCCGGCATCGGGGGGATTCGGGTCGGGGCTTTGGTGTTTGCGCTTTTCGCAGTTTGCTTCACAGTAGGCGGCGTGATTGCGCTGCTGCGGCTGGGCCGCACGAACATGATGACTGCGCTGGCTCAGCAGGAGTAGAATCAGCGCATGAGCGGATTTTTATGAGGCGTGACGATATCGAATCCCGACCCCCTATGCGTATATGAAAGGTGGAAATATCGAATGAACGAAATAACAGCGCAAGAGATACATTACAGCTACAGGACAAAGTATCAGACGGTGTACGCCGTAAAGGACGCCACGTTCAAACTCGAATCCGGCAAAGTCTACGCAATCACCGGCGAGTCGGGGAGCGGCAAGAGCACGCTGCTGTCTTTGCTGGCAGGGCTCGACCTGCCCGAAGGCGGCGAACTTGCGGTGGACGGCGCGGATATGCGCGCCAAGGACCGCAACGACTACCGCAGGCGCGAGGCGTCGGTGGTGTACCAGGCGTACCATCTCCTGCCGCTGCTCACTGTTGAAGAAAACGTGATGCTGCCGATGGAACTGCTCGGCGTAGCGAAACCCGAGAGGAAGGGAAAAGCAGCGGAGCTGCTCGCAAGGGTAGGCATCACGGAAGAAAAGCACAAGAAGTACCCTAAGATGATGAGCGGGGGAGAGCAGCAGCGCGTTGCCATTGCGCGGAGCCTCGCTGCCGGAGGGCGGATACTGCTTGCGGATGAGCCGACGGGCAACCTCGACAGCGAGAACGGCAAGAACGTCATCGACATACTGCTCAGCCTTGCGCACGACGAGGGGTACCTGGTCGTGATTGTCACCCATAACCCGGACATTGCGCTGCAGGCCGATGAAGAGCTGCGCATGAAAGACGGAGTACTGGGAAGAGTATGATTTGCCAAGTGGCAGAGGAATAAAACCACGATGTTTTTCAAAAGAAGCCTGAAACAGTTCGCAAGGACGCCGGTCACGGCAGCGGTGTTCCTTGCGCTGTTTGCTGTTGCGTCCTTCCTCGTATCCAGCGGGGCTGTCGTGTGGATCCGCGCGGCAACTAGGCTGCAGGAGTCGCTCTCGCTGCTCAGAGGGTTTTTGCCGCCTGTCGCGGTAGCGATAGCTGCGGTCGGGTATCTCGTCGCATACCTGGCAGTGCAGGCGAGGCGGGAGGAGTACGCTGTCTACCGGCTGCTGGGGATTGGCAAGTCGAAGGGTTTCTTCCTGTTTTTTGCAGAACTGGCGGCCTTGACGGTCTGCGGCAGCTTGCTTGGCGCTGCGGCTTCGGTGGCTTCCGGCATCGGGGGGATTCGGGTCGGGGCTTTGGTGTTTGCGGTTTTCGCAGTTTGCTTCACAGTAGGCGGCGTGATCGCGCTGCTGCGGCTGGGCCGCACGAACATGATGACTGCGCTGGCTCAGCAGGAGTAGCAGGGAGGCTGGTTTTTTGTGCGGAGCGCGTTGGTTTGAATCCAACGCACCATATAATCGGAGCCGGGCAGTCCGTAATGGATTGCCCGGCTCGTGTCATTGTACTGTTTTACGTTCTATGCTGCCGTTTCATCGTCTACTGCTCGCTCGGAGAAGGGGATGAACCTCGCTGCTTCTATCCCTTCCTCGTCAAGCTGCTCGTACGCTTCCGTGATCGCCGACTCGATGAGCCTGAACAGCACCGTCGCGACTTCAGCGCGAGTGCTCACTCCGAGCGGGTCAAACAGCCCGCCGGGCTTTCCTTCAACGATCTGGAACTTGCGCATGAGCTCAACCGCTTCGGCAGCCCAGTCGTCGATGTCATCCTCGTCGGCAAACGGCGCGTTGCCATCTTTCACTTTAAGGGTGATGTACTCGCAGTCCAGATATCTGGCAATCATGAGTACCATCTCCTGACGCGTTATATTGCCGTCCGGGTTGAACCGGCCTTCACCTACACCTAAGACTATCCCGTTGTCAAACGCCCAGGCAACGGCGGGGCCGTAGTACGCTGTGGGGTCGACGTCGTCGAACACTTCGTAACCGTAGAGGAACAGATCGGCAAGTACGGACCTTGCCAGGACTGTCACGAACATAGCCCTTGTCATGCTGCTGTCAGGCCTGAAGCTGCCGTCCGGGTATCCGAGGTAGACTTCGCGCTGGGTGATGAAGTCGATGAAGTCGATTGCCCAGTGTCCGCCAACGTCCGTGAAGTCTTTCGGGTTCTCTTCAAGGTAGTAGTCGATGTAGGGGTATCCGAAGAAGAACATTTTCCCGTCGATCTCGTAGCAGTACGGTACGTAGACTGTCTCGTCAGAGGTGTCGTAGCACACAATGCCTTTGCCTTCTAGCCACATGAGGATCCAGTCGCCGGCAAGCGGGGGATCTTCGTCGAAGATGTCCAGTTCGTCATCGGGGTTGGTGTTGCCGCGGTAGGGCGGGTAGTAGTTGGGGTTGCCGTTGTCTCCACCACCGTCGCCGTCGTCGTCGCCGTCACCGTCGCAGGTGCAGGTGTAGCATAAGCAGCCGCAGTCATCAATGTCACAGCAATCATCTTCAATGCAACCGCCGCACACTTCGCACTTATCGCACTCGCATATCTCGTCGCCAACGCAGGTGCAGCCTTCGCAGGTGCATTCACCCACGCAGATGCACGGGTTGCAGTCGCACTTCTTATCATCGTCGACGCAGGTGCAGGGGGTGCAGTCGCAATCACCACAACATTCGGTCTCTAGGCAGCCACCGCATACTTCGCAGATTTCGCACTCGCAGCTTGTGTCGCCGCCACATTCGCAGGGGGTGCAGTCGCAGTCTATATAGCCGCAGCATCCTTCTGTAATGCAGCCGCCGCATTCTTCGCAAGTATCGCACCCGCATTCAGTACATTCGCAGGGGGTGCAGTCGCAGTCTTCTTCTCCACAGCATTCGGTTGACATGCAACCACCGCATACTCCGCACTTGGCGCACTCGCATTTATCTTCGCCCGGCTCTTCGCCTTTACCGCAAGTGCATGGATCACAGTTGCAATTACCTTCGCATTCGTCGCAGTCGCACTTCTTGTCATCATCGTCATCGTCATCATCGTCGCCGCAGTGGCAGAACAGCTTAAGCCACTCAGCTACGCAAGACTCGATGTTCTTGATTTCTTTAATTAGGTTGCTGAAGAAGGAGGAGGTCGAAATCTTGAGGCAGCCAAGAATGCTGCTGATGAACTCATGGGCGAGCTTGTCCGCAAAGCCTTTTACATCTATGGCTGACAAGCATACCTTGGCATGTGCTACTGCATCCATCATGCAACCAATCGTGCTGTGAATCGCGGTAGTTACACTCTTGATATTGCCGATTATGTCAGGAATGCAGGAGGCGTTGACGCCAGCCTTTATGCAATCCATAACGCTCGCGACGCATGCCCTCGCAAGGCTGTCCGCGAAATCGCAAGCCGCCGCAGCGCTCATGTTGGCTATCGCCCAGTCGACCGCAGTATTGACGCAAGCCAGCATGTCCTTCATCTTATCGAGGCAGTCTTTCATGCCGGAGATGTAGGAGATGAACTCTGCTTTGAACGCGTTGATTCTATCGAGGTGTTTGCAGTTCGGAAGCGTAAGGTCATGGAGGCAGGACTTCATCATGTCAATCAGGCCATTGATCCATGCGCATTCCAGAGGGCTCAACAGAGCCGTGCCGCTCAGCCCGAACGTCGACGGAAGTATCTTATGGCTGCCGAGCTTTGATTCTATGCCCGCGAAGAACGAGGAAGCGGACACCATCTGGAAGTCAAACCATCCGCCCGGAGCTCCCGCGAGTGGGATGTCCAGTGGCTGCGCGACTACGGCCAGTGCTCCTCCCGTCGGTGACCCGGACGTCGAGGACGAACCTGTGAAGAGCGCAATCAGAGCGCTGAAGAACTTGCCGTAGTCAGTAAACAGCGTGCCGTCAATCAAATCCCTGCCTTCGTCTATCACAAGGTTCAAGAGAGCCATCCAGTCGCCGTCTATTACGTTTTGGAGATCAGTTCCGATTTTCGCTGCTCTTCTTAAAATAGTAGCTGTGGCATGGAGTAGGTCACCAAGACCTGAGAGGTTACCAAGCAAACCGCCTGCTAGTCCATTGATAGTGTCGTTAATTATCCCAAGATCAGCGTCACCAAGCCCAAGATCGGTACCGATGTTATCATCAAGCCATATACCCAGTAAGCCCGCAAGACCATTAGTTATTCCGCCTATGATTCCGTTACCGACTCCTCCGTCTCCAAAGAGCCCGGAAAGCATTTCGCTGAACTGAGGACTACCCAATGCCTTTACAAGAACAGCGAGATCGTCGCTTATATCGGCAAGGGTGTATGTAGTATCCGCAAGATTTCCAATTGAGAAATCCGTTAACAAGTCAGTAACTTGCTTGTAGATAAGCATTACATCATTAACCAAGCTTATCCCTGAACCGATCATATCAATAAACGGGTGGATAAATTCGAGTATATCACGTATTGATATGTCAGTATTTGGAATTTTTGCTTCGAAAATACCATTAATTACTTCGGCTGCACTTTCTGTCAACCCATTGTACGCGAGATCAAGACCTGCTTGTGCCGTATTATAGGCATCTATCATATCTACCCAACCTACGAGACTGGCAAGTTTTGCCCCCTCAATAACAACTTCCGCAGCACCGATTGCGAAGTCAATAGCTACGCCTACAATCGGGCCAATTATGTCATTGAGTTGATCCATGAGGTCGGTATTTCCTGAAGTGTCAATAAAATTGAGTTCGCTTAGTAACTCGCCCAACCCGGCGATTGCCTCGAGCATGCTAAAGCTCAATCCAAATTGGCCAAGAATCGGGTCAAGTAAACCTTGTGCACCCTCGAATGAACTAATTAGATTTACAATAGCAATTATGTCGTCCAAACTACCAACTAAGGTATTAAGGTCGTCTAATAGTGGTGCTAAGTCATCACTTTCGCTTAGAACCGCAGCAACAATGCCGGATGGGTCGTCTTTTATCTGTTGCAAGCGCTTGAGTGATTGATTGTACTCAAATCTTGCTTGCTGAAGCGGGGTCAGTTCGGGGAACTGTGGTGTAGCGCCAACCCTCAGGAGTTCCAGCATATTCGATGCAATCGGCATAACTGATGCAGTGTTTGTGATTACATAACGGAACAAGCTTGTTATCTCAAATGTAGCATCGTAACTTGTGAAACTTGATTTGTACGTGAGGCTGTTATCAACTCTCCATGGAGGTATTGCTAAAACAGCGGATACTGTGTCGTCATGGTATCCGCCATTTTCAAGGAATGAGAGCGCGGCGTTTAGTTTTGCCAATGTGGTGGGGGCGTACTTTGTATTGTATGCAGTCGCGCCGTTTATATTCTCAGTCCACTCCTCTGAGTTGATGGCGCCTGTAGCAAGGTCTCCGATAATAATTAAGTCTGTTTCGATGAATGATATGTATGTGTTTACTGCAAGTATGTAGTCGTCAACAGATACAGACAACATATGCGTCCAATCGTCGCATAATGCATCGTCACAATCCGGTAAATGCAGTAGCAGGTGTGAAGCTAAGGCTTCTGCGTCGGCTGCGTAGCTAACAAGTTCATTGACTTTGGCTTCAAGTTTTTTAGCAGTCGCCAGAAGTGCAACTTCTGCAATATCAGCTAGAGTCGTGCCGGCAGGGAGGAGTCCGCTTTCGCTAATGCTACCAAGAATCCCTGATGTTGCCGCTGCTTGGTAGGCCGGATTAAGCATTGACTTAAATGAGAAGAACCACTGCACGCTATACGCCAATGCCCCTCCGCGCTGCCCCTCTCTGATACCGCCCTGAGTGAGATACCGGACCGCAGCTTCGTAACGTCCGCCGCTTCTCGAAATGAGCTGATCAAAATTATCCTGAGTGTATCCGGTTGATGTATTACTGTTTTGGACCGGAGAAAAACGCGGGTCATCAAACACCGGCTTGTCCATCACGTTCCCATCGGCGTCGATACCAGCCAGCGCCGCTGCGACGCCAAGGTCAATCATGATATTCTCTACGAATGTCTCAACAACAAGGTTAGCCAGGAATGAACCAAGTTCTCCCTGTAAGTCAAGCAGGTACCCATTTCCAAAATCATACTGTGTTTGCGAACTCGCAAGGAATGGAGCTGCATCAATAGCCGCTTCCATGCGCGCAACATAATCCTCATATTGCGCTTGAGGTGTACCAGGTTCTGCTGCCACCGCCGGGGTTACCATCATGACTGCCAGGCTTGCTATGAGTGCCATAGTAACCAGCATTGCCAGCGATTTCTTCCCGATCTTCCTAATCTTTCCTTTCATTCTTGTTTTCCCTCCATATAGTTTTTTCACCATAAAGTATAATTTTACGACAGCATAATAACATATTGAGTGGCGAAAATTAGAAGTGTGACGAAAATGCCACACTTCTTTTTTTGCAAAGATTATATTAATTGCGAGGGGGGCGACCGGAAGGGTCGCCTCTACGGGGGGGGGGGACAACCCCCGGCGCCTGCGGGCGGCACCCCCTTCGTGCGCGAAGGGGGCATGGACGGCGCGAAGGGGGCATGGGGACGGTTATTCGTCGAAGTCCTCGTCGTCGACGTCCATGACGTCGAAGGCTGACTTGTCATAGTAGCCCAAGCCCTGGCTGTTGATCTCAGAGAGAAACTCTGCTGACAAGTGCGGCAGGATCTCGTCGTAGTACCTTATATAATTATAGTAGCCGCCAACGAAGTGCTGGACGTCGTCTATCCTGACCCTGTAATCGTGATGCCGGACAAAGAAGGAGTCGATGATAGTGTCAGGGTATCTCATGTACATGGCGTACTCGGGGTAGAAATAGCCGTTGAGCATGTGCCGCGCCCTCTTGTATATAGTTTGGGCGAAGTATTCGAGGTCGAAGTTATCGGGGAACTCGATCTCGACGCCCCTTTGCATCAGCCGGTTGTACGTTTCCCAGCCGGCCATGAGCAGCTCCATATATGTGTGGAACGACGTCTCCCTTTTATATATCCTATTGAGGTTGTTCGAGATATTGAGCATGGCGAACTCATAGTAGCGCGGGTCGTCGACATGCTTTGTCACTTCATTCATCGAGTATGCGACCCAATGGTCGGTATAGCGCGTATAGTTGTTCGCGATGAAGTTTTCGACAGAGGCGATAGCTGCTTCGAGGTACTTGCTGTCATGCGTCAACGAGTAGGCGCGGGCGAGGGCGAAAGTAGCTTCGCCGTCGTAGTAGATGATGCGGAACTCTTCTTTTCTCGAAAAGTCCGAAGCGTTAAGCACATGATAGAACTTGCCGGTTTCGCTGTCCTGGAGTTCCAGTATGCCATCCGCGAGTTGCCGCACCAGCCCGGTATGCTTGTCGGTCCCGAGCAGGTCCATGTACTCCGTCAGCATTACTATTGCCATTGCGTTGCCGCCGAGCCGTACTTCGCCGGAGGTCCTGTCGATCAGCCAGGCGACTCCGTTATCCGCATACTCTGTGAGCTCGCCCAGCATAAACTCGATCGAGGCATCGACAGATGGGATGATGCTCTCGTCTCCTGTCAGCCTGTAGTAATGGTTGAGCAGGCTCCAGGTCGCGCAAACGTGGCGGATCGTGTTGTAGCCTGTCATCTCGTTGTCGAATATGGGGAAATGCCCGTACTTGAACCTTCCGTCGGAGCCGATCTGCCCGGCGAGGTAGCGCGAGGACGCGGATACTACTTCGGCTGCGACTTTGTCGTCGACCATGTCGATTACGCGCCGGCCGTAGTCGAGGCCGCTGTCGTAGAGTTCGAGCACGTTGCCGTCTTCCCCGCAGAAGTAGCCGATGGTTGTGAAGGTCGTGATCCTGTCGGGGTAACCGCTGCGCTTCTCCAGCCCGGCTGAGGCGAGGTAGTTGTTGAAGTTGTTGGTGTTGAACGCGGGCGTGCTGTAATCGACTTCTCCGGCAGTGATTTGATCCTGCTGGTAGTACCTGTATATCCTGTTGCCGTTGAGTTCCGCTTCGAGGAAAGCGGCGTCGAACCGGTTGTCGAAAGATATTCCGCGCCTGTAGAAGAATCTGTAGTTCGCGCCGAGGAGTTCATCCTGCAGGTCCATTGTGTTTATTTCCCTGGCGTTGTTCACTATGTCGGCCTTTGCCCACACGACGTCGAGTTTCTCTTCCTTGACTATTTCCCACGCTTTCCTGTCGGCGTCGTCCAAGGCGGATTTCAGGGTGCTGCCCGTGCCATGGACCACCTTCGCCCTGTTTTTGGAGTCGCTGAGCGACAAGAAGGCGACGTAGGGGCTTTTCTGCCCGGCTCTGCTTTCGAGGCTTTTGTCGGCGAGGATATACTCGCGGAGGGCGGCGACTTGCGGGTTGCGCGACGATAGCGTCGCGTCGGGACGGAGCAGTAATATCGCGGCTGCTGCGGCAGCGACTACTGCCACGGCTACCGCCGCTATTATCAGGCGCTTCTTCCTCCTGCGGAGTTTCTCTTTACGGAGCCTTTCACGTTTTGTGATGGATTTCCCCATTGCAGTCACCTTCGTCAGCCGTGCGCGGCAGCGCGCGGGTATGGTTGTTTATTTGATGAGTTTTCCTGATTATACAGCATCGCACACGCCATTTCAAGGCGTTAAGTTTGCGATATTGACACTATCACATACAATCGCTTTCTACAAAAAGCTGGTTGTATATCAAAATGATATACAACCAGCTTTTTGTAGAATGTGACACAGCCATGTGTGGTTCATGCAAGGCGGCAGGCGCCGCTTTTGCAGGCGTCGGCTGTCATACGGAGGCGGCCGTGCTCCACTGCTTTTCCATTTGCGTCCAGTCGCGGTTTGGGAGCATTTTGAGCCATTGCTCATACTCAAACAGCAGGCCGGGCACAGTAACGGACTTGAACTCAGGCTGGTGCGAGTTCGTCGCTTCCTGCACTGCAAGGTAGTACCACAGGCTTGGATCCGCGTTGTCGTGCCAGGTAGCCATTTCGTCGCCCAGGAGGTCGTCCGCCTCTTCCGGGATCCGCTCGAGCATCCTGTTCACCAGCGTCATCGCTTCTGCTCTCGTGATATTCCGGTTAGGCCCGAAGCGCCCGTCGGGGAATCCGTTCACCCAGCCGATTGAAGCCGCGTAGAGGATGTCGTTCTCGGCCCAGTGGCCTGCGATGTCGCTGAAGCTAATGCTGTTGGTCGGCTCCATGTGCATCGCCCGCGCGAACCGCGCCGCTACTGCCGCCAGTTCCGCCCTTGTGATGGGCGCGTTCGGTTTGAACTGCCCGTCCGAGTAGCCTTGCACGACTCCCATATTGTACATCACCGAGATTGCGTTGTTGAACCACATGTCCTCCGCAACATCAGTAAACGGGTTGTCCTGCGTCCAGTACTGCGTGCGTACTTCGTCCGTCAAGAGCCTGAAGAATATAGTGGACGTTTCGGCGCGGGTCATGTTGCGCTCGGGGCCGACCTTGCCGTCGGGATAGCCGATGACATAAGCCGTGTGCTCCGTGATGAAGGGGACCAGCGGGATTTCTTTACCCGGGATTTCGATTTCGGGTATGTAGACTTCGTACCAGCCGTCGCCGTCGCCGTCGCCATCAGCGTCGCCGTCAGCGTCCGCATCGGCGTCGGCATCGGCGTCGGCATCGGCATCGGCATCGGCATCGGCGTCAGCATCGGCATCGGCATCGGCGTCGGCGTCGGCATCAGCGTCGGCGTCAGCGTCGGCGTCGGCATCTGCGTCGGCGTCGGCGTCGGCATCTGCGTCGGCGTCAGCATCGGCGTCGGCATCATCGTCGCCGTCATCGCCGTCTTTTTCCCACTGCGCATAGACAGTGACGTCGTCTGTTACCTCAGTTTCGGCGGTAAAGCTCTGCCCTGAGCCGTCTTCTTCGGTGTTCCAGCCGATGAATGTGAAGCCTTCGCGAGTGGGTTCGCCCGGCATATTCTCCTCGCCGACTGTGGTCTCAGGCGGCGGCACTTCGCGTAGCTCCGTCGTTTCGCCATCCTCAAAGCTGCCCCCGTTGGCCTCAAAGGTCACTTGATAGACGGGATCGCTTAGCGTGAGGTATTTGAATGTTACTTCCGTGATGCCTGCCACAGGCTCCGTGCGGGTGCTCATGAAGTAGTTGCCCGGGTACGCAACCAGGTCTTCTCTGTTGAATATCACGCCATCTTTACCCCAGTAGCGTCCGAAGCCCTTTTCCGCGCTGAGCCCGGGTTCCAGAGTCAGGGGATGGGCGAGCCTGATAGCCTTGTCATATTTGCCCCAGAACACTCCGCCGGTGATCACTTCGAGGCGGCCCTTGTTGAGCCCGTCGCAGTTGATCGCGGAGTAGCGGCCGATGATGGTGCCGCCGGAGATCAGCTTGATAGTGCCGGCGTTCGCGATGCCGTCGCTACCCACGGAAACTATCGAGCCGCCGCTGATTTCGTTGATCTGTGCGCCGCTGTAGTTGTAGATCGCGTACGACGTTTTGCCGAGTATGTCGGCGTCTTCGCCGATTTCGCCGATCCTGCCGACGTTGAGCAGCCCCTGGTTTCCGGCAATCTTCCCGCCGGTAATCGAGATGATGTAGCTGCCGCGGTCGTTTTGCACGGCGACCGTGCCTTCAATAGTGCCGCCGGTAATGTAGTTGAGGTAAGAGAAACCGTAGTCCGCGATGAGCAGCACCCCGAAGTTCGTGCCCTTTATATGCCCGCCGCAAATCGTCCCGATGCCGGTCCCGACATAACCTTCGCTCGACCAGCCGTTTTCGACCCAGATCGCGGCGTTTCTGTCGTCGTTTGCATAGCTCCCCACGCGATGGGCGACAAACTCGCCGCCGCTGATTATCCCGACCTTGCCGCCGCGTATCAGCGTCAGGGCGCCGTTGCGCAGAGCATCGAAATATCCGCCGGATATTAAGCCGATTTCCGCATAGTTCTGTACGAAGACGGCATAGCCATGGAGGGTCGCGATCTTATCGATCTGATAAAACTCCCCGCCGGAAATCGTCTCGACCCGTGTGCCGTCGTCAGTCAGGTGGAGCGCGTCCTGGTTTCCAAGGAATAAGCCGCCGCTGATTTCGCTGATGCGCGCGCCCTTCTCCAGGCTCAGCCCGATGCCTACGCTTCCGCCGTTGCCTTCGAACACTCCGCCGCTTATGGCGCCTGTCGCGTTTGAGCCTGAGTAGAGGACTGTGTTCCTGAATGTCACGCCGTCCGCTATGTCGACCGGTCCTGCCGAGACCTTCATCGACCCGGCAACGGTCAGCATATCCGCGTCTGTGCCGCTGCCGAGCGTCAGGCTCGCGTTAACGCCGGTCACTGAAACGCTGTAGTTTTGAGGAAGCGTCACTGTATGCGCGCCTTCTGCTGCGGTTACTGTCACATTTGATGTGACAACGGTGTTGCCCGTCTCGGCGACGTCGCCGATGACTTCGAGTGTGTAGGCGTCCAAGCCGCTGCTGTCTGCGGCTGCCATTGCGTCGCTGAGCGTGCTGTAAAGTCCGCCGGTCTCTTGTACCCTCACGGGGAAGGGGGCGGGGTCTGCCGCCGATGCGGCGAGAGCCGGAATGAGGCCCATCACCATAAATGTCGCGACTAATGCTGCAAGTGCTTTCTTGATAAATAGTTTCATTTTCTTTTTCTCCTTTTTATTTGTTTTTTGTTTTTGCCTCTCTCGTTGGAGGGCTTGCCGGGGTAATGAGTGGTAAACCTTACGCTTGTGGAGGGCTTGCCGGGATTGCGAGTGGTAGTCGTTGCGCTGGGGGGCGGGTTTCGCGGGTGGCCTTTCATCTATCACCTCCTGACTTTTTTGGGGATCGCCGCGTATCGTGTCCTCCGGCGTGATTTCACGATAATCTGTGAAGCAGCAATACAGTCAATAGGGAATCGTTCGTCAATTCCGATGAAGATTTTAGGCAACAGGAATCGCAACATATGTCAAAATATACAAAAAAACGCCCGAAATCCGGGCGTTTCCGTAAACGCAACTGTATACCTACCTAACAGTTAGCTATATACAAGCCTCTTTTGATGTAGTATAATCCGTAACTGAACAGGCAGCAAAATTCAACAATATTTTACTCGTAGGAAGTGTGAGCATGACAAACACGCCTGAGAAGGAGCACCTATCCATCACGGACTTTGCCGAGCTGTCGAGGACGAACCGCAGCACCCTGCTGTATTACGACAAAATCGGGCTGCTCTCGCCAATGACGCGCAAAGAGAACAACTACAGGTACTACACCTATCCGCAAATATACACAGTCGAGCTTATCCGCACATGCCAGGCTCTCGGCATGTCAATCGACGAGATCAAAAACCTGAGGAACGAAGCATCGCCCAAACTCATCGACGAACTGTTTGAGCGCCAGATTGAGCAGATAGAGACGGAGATCAACACATGGATCAGCGCGCGCAAGCTGCTCACCACGCTGAAATCCGTCATCCACCCGATGCTGTCGGTGGACGAGAAGGCCTTCAAGGTCGAGTACGTGCCGGCAGAGCCGATTGTGCTCGGCGGGATCAACGACTACAACAAGTGCAGGAACGACCATGCGGCATACGCGCAGTTCTACGTCGACAGCAAACTGAAATACCCTGACCTGGACCTGAACTACCCCGCCTGGGCCATGTACTCGGAAGAGCGGATCAAGAACGGCGACTGGGTATGG
The DNA here is from genome assembly GCA_009778485.1 of Oscillospiraceae bacterium. Taxonomy (GTDB): domain Bacteria; phylum Bacillota; class Clostridia; order Oscillospirales; family Oscillospiraceae; genus WRMH01. The sequence goes on along the minus strand of WRJQ01000019.1, from coordinate 14,942 downwards.
CCCGATCGTTTCTACTTCTTCAACCCCGACGGCTACGATAAAAGGCCCGCAGCGCATTATGCCATCGGCTACACGCGCGGCGGGTACGGGCATACCGGCGACCTGTACGACCGCCTTATCGCATATATAAACGCAAGCGGGTACGAGATATGCGGGCCGGCTTTCGAGGAGTACCCCTTGACCGAGCTGTGCTACACAAGCGACGAGGACTATTTGATACGCCTGATGATTACTGTGCGAAAGAAGTAGGGGGGCGGGTTCGTACCGTATTAAGTTTGAACCCCAACCCTCTAAGCTTGCAGCGTACCAGAGCAGATACGAGACTTGAACCCCGCATTTACCGGTGAGGGCTATGCAGCGATGAAAGAAACGACGATCGACAACCCGCTGGGGACGCACAACATTGGTGTGCTGATGCTGCGCTTCGCCGTGCCTACGATCGTCAGCAACCTGGTCAACGCATCGTACAACCTCGTCGATCAGATCATCATCGGCAACTCCGTCGGTATGCTCGGCATCGCGGCGACCAATGTCGCGTTCCCGTTGACGACAATCAGCGCGGCTACCGCATACCTGCTCGGGCCGGGGGGCGGGTCGAGGTTCAGCATCAGCCTCGGCAGGGGAGACAAGGAAGCAGCCAACAGGTACGCCTGCAACACTCTGAGCATCCTGGTGATACTGGGAACTATAATCGCGATAGGCGTTTTACTCTTCGCGAAAAAGCTCGTCATGGCATTCGGCTCCACAGATACAGTGCAGCCGCTCGCATTGACATATACGAGAATCATAGCGATAGGCATCCCTTTCGGGATATTCACGACCGGCGCGAGCTCGATCATACGCGCCGACGGCAGCCCACGCTACTCGATGTGGTGCACATTGGTCGGAGCGCTGTTTAATATAGTAGGGGACCCGCTGGCCGTGTTCGTGTTCGGATGGGGGATTGCGGGGGTCGCCTGGGCTACGACAATCAGCCAGATACTCACGGCAGCGTTGTCGATCAACTACTTCTTGAGGAAGTCGAGGGATATTGCCGTAAAGAAAGCGTACCTCCGCCCGGACTTCCGCCTGGCAAGGGACATCATGGCGCTGGGGCTGACCCCCTGCATTAACCAGCTCGGGGCGACGATACTGCAGATCACGCTGAACAACACTCTGCGGCACTACGGCGCGCTGTCGATCTACGGCAGCGATATACCGCTGAGCTGCGTGGGCGCGATATCGAAACTCGGAGTGATATTCACATCGATTACGGTGGGGATCGCGCAGGGCGGCCAGCCGATTCTGGGTTTCAACTACGGCGCGGGCATGTACGGGCGCGTCAAAAAGACGCTGCGCGACGCCGTTATAGCCGCGACATCCGTCTCCGTGCTTGCATTCCTGGTGTTTCAGATATTCCCGCGCCCGCTCATGCTGCTGTTCGGGGAGGACGACCCGCTGTATCTTGAGTTCGGGGTGCACTATCTGAGGACATTCATGTTCATGATCTTCCTCAGCGGGGTGCAGCCGGTCGCGGCCACATTTTTCCCCGCGATAGGGAAGGCGACGCGAGGGCTTTGGATATCCCTGTCGCGGCAGGTGATATTCATCATTCCGCTGCTGCTAATACTCCCGCGTTTCTTTGGGCTGGACGGCGCGGTTTACTCGGGGCCCGCGTCCGACTTCGGCGCGGCGCTCATTTCGGCGTCGCTGATATTCGCAGAGGTAAGGAAAATGCCGCAGGGAAGGCGTATAATAAACGATAATGGAGGCTAAAAGCATGCCAAACACGAAAAAGAGGATCATTCCGCGACTGACGGCGCTGACGGGACTGACGGCGCTGTCGCTGGCGATTGCGCTCGCCCTGAGCCTGAGCCTGGCCGCCATAGCGCCGCCAATCGCGGCGGCGGCCACACCGCCCGAGTTCAGCGAGAGCATCGGGCCGCGGGCAAACACGAGGGAAGACCCGGCCGGCGGCGTCTATGTCTCGCCCGACGGCAACGACTCCACCGCTGACGGCTCGATCGGCAAACCCTACAAGAGCATAAACACGGCGCTCCAGGCCTCTCCCGCCGGCAGCACTATAATCCTGCGCAGCGGCACGTATCGCGAGGGCCAGAATGTCCGGATCCGGAAACCGGACGTAACTATCAGATCCGCGAAAGGCGAATGGGCCGTCATCGACCTGACAGAGTACGGCAGCCACGACGAGGACTCCGGCGTCTATTTCGACGTCGACGCGTCGGGCGGCAAGCTGCAGTGCGTCGAGGTGATCGGGGGGTTTTACGCAGTTTGCACGGAGACGAAATGGGGCTGGCACGGCGACGACGATTGGGTCGCGGCGCGCGGTGTCCTGATCGAGGACTGCGTGCTGCACGACTCCAGGTACGACGTCGTGAAGGTGAAGCCAAACTGCAATAATACCACTATACGATATAACGAGATATATAACTCCGGGCGCGCGTTCGACGGGAAGCCACGCAACGGCGAGGACAACGCCGAGGGCGTCGACAACGTCAACGGCAGCGGCATGAAGGTGCAAAACAACTACATACACGACATCGTGTCAAACGCCATCTACGCCAAAGGCGGCGCGATGGACGTGCTGATCGAGAACAACTTCATCGAAACGGCGTACGGGGCGGGTATCATGCTCGGCTTCGACACCAGCCCCGAGTTTTTTAGCACAGACGTAAACCCCGAATATTACGAGAATATCCGGGGCGTTGTGCGAAACAACCTCATTATCGGCGCCGGCTGGGAAGGCATCGGCCTCTACGGGTCGAAGGACGCGCAGGTATATAACAACACGCTCATCGACGTCGCGAACGGGGGCCGGTACCACAGCGCGATTTACTTCGGCCTGACGTTTCAGGACTGGAAGAGCCACCCCGGCCGCCCGGGGAATATCAACCCGAACATACACCACAATATTGTCAGCCAGCCTGCGAGTTTTAAGCTCCCGATGATCGAGATACGCTACTCAGAAGAGCTGGGCGTTATGCCGGCGCTTATAGGCGACCCGGCCATGGGCGGCAACTGCTATTATATCGAGGGGAAGAAAGCGGCCTTCAACGACCGCAGGCCCGGCAGCGAGCTTGACGGCGCGGGCCTCTCGGCGTGGCAGGCGCATATTTGCGGGGACGCCGGCTCGATAGAAGAAGACCCCGCGCTTGGCCAAGACTATATGCCATCGAACCCGAAATGCGATGGGATGGGCATCGCGAAAGGCCTGGCCGCGCCGCCCTCCATGTCGGACTTCAGGCGCACGCTGGACTATAGCCCCAAACAGTTCGCAGATGTGGATGAGGGCGCGTGGTACGGCTACTCGAACCAAAAAGCCATAGCCCATGCTTACGAGTTCGGGCTGATGGAGGGGGTCGGAGGCGGCGCTTTCGACCCGGCGGGGAACATGACCCTCGCCCAGGCCATAGCAATCGCTGTGCGGGTCCACAGCATCTACAAGAACGGGAAGGTCTTCAGCTCGCAGAGCACGCCATGGTATTCCGCGTATATCGACTACGCTGCCGAAGCCGGGATGATAACTCCGGGCGATTTTAGCGCGGGAGCCACGGCGCCGGATTACGGCCGCCCTGCCACGCGGGCGGAAATGGCGTTCATCTTCTCGCGGTCTTTGCCTATCGGCGAGTTTCCGGCGATCAACAAGGTCAACTCGCTGCCCGACGTAAACGCCGGTACGCCGCATTCCGAGGCGATTATCACTCTCTTCGAGGCGGGCGTCCTGACGGGCGGCGACTCCGGCGGCACGTTTAATCCCTCCAGCAATGTCACCCGGGCAGAAGCCGCCGCGATAATCAGCAGGGTTGTACTCCCGGGCGCGAGAGCAAGCGGCAGGGTGTATTAGGCATAAGAAAAGGGGGCGCCCGGTTGCCGGACGCCCCCTGAATTATTTGCGTGAGTGTTGCTTAAGACTCCTACACCCGTCCTCCGCTGGAACTGCCGCTGCTGGAGGAGCTGGAGCCGCCGCCACCACCGCCGGAAGACGACGAAGAATCACTTTCGATAAGTACGCGTGAAGTTGTCCTGTACATGAACATGTCGCTTTGACCGGTGAGCCTGAAGCCGCCCGGCGGGATGTAGTTTGTCGCAGTTGTCGCGATTTTCGCCGTCTTCATCTGATTCTTCCAAATGCGGCATATAATAGCCGCGATGAGTATCGGCACTAAAATGATAACCGCAAGTTTTCCGGCAAGATTTATAACGAAGCTGGACGTGAACTTAGAGTCAACCTCATCTATAAATCTGTTGGCGACCGCGTAAAAGTCTCCGTTGTCAAAGGCCTTCTTGAACAGGGGGACGATGTTATCGTCCAGAAGCTTTTCTCTTACGTCGTTGTCGAAGATTTTTTTGCAGGAGCCGCGCGTATAGAACAGGTAATCCCGCCTACCGGGCACGTCCCCGATTTCCAGCAGCAGCACGATACCGTTCCTGTCGTCGCCGTAACCGAGGTTGTTCCTATCGTAAAAATTCACCACGAAGGTTTCCAGGCCGTCAATGTTCAAAGCCCCGCTCGGGTACTCGGCATACTCGTTCGGCACGAGGTCGACGATCCATATATATAAGTTACACTTACGCTTCTCGGCAAGCGCGGCGGACTTCGCGTTTAAGGCGTCGATCTGAAAACTTGACAGAGTTCCCGTCGCGTCGAAAACATAGCCGTTCCTGACAGAGTCGGGAGGGACGGTGCTCGCCGGCGGAGTCGTTGTTGCCGGCGGCGTTGTCGTTGCGGGCGGCGGCGCTGAGGTCTGTTCCCCCCAGAGGGCTATGGCCAGAAAAGAGGAAACTGATTCCAGATAGGCTTGCACGCCCGAGTAGTATGTGTCGCCGTTGTCATACGCTTCCCAGAAGAGATCTTCGACCTCGTCGGATATCAGGCTCTCCGCCCTTCCGAAGCTGACAAAGGCCCACTTCCTGTTCTCCGGGTCATGCGCCAGCGCGAAGCCGTCCGGGCTCAGCTTTTCATAGTTGAGGTAACGATCCTTTATGTACTGATAGAGGGTTCCGTCCGTATCGTTTTCCACAAGGTAGAAAGCGATATCCATTTTGTAGGTGCTGCTGAGCTCCTGCGCGTAGTTGTTAAGCTCGGTCATGCTTTGCGGGGAGATAAGCCCTATATCGTCAAATATCAAGGCGCTTCCGGGCGCTTGCGCAGCGACGGGCAGGACCAGTCCCGCAAACAGCAGGAGAACGATTAGTATTGATGAAATCTTTTTCATAACTCTCCTGCCTCCCTAAAACACAAAGAACAGCAGCGCCGCAAGCACGGCGGCCAGAGGCCCCGCTATCCTGAAGAACCAACTCCAGTACCGCCCCTTGTCCACCGGCAGGTCGCCGATGAGCTTGCCGGTCTGGCCGTTCATCGCGAACAGGAAACTCTGGTTGCTCCACCTCGTGGACAGCAGCCACACCGGCAGGAGCGCATACTTCACGTCGCCGCGCCTGAGGTTGATGCTTGAATATTCCCGCGTCACTTTCGAGTATCCGGATATTGTGCCGAGCATGGCTTGTTCCGTGCTGTTTTTTATGCGTTCGTTTGCGCGGGGGCTGCAAAACTCGGCGTCCTCGTCGTACTTGTCCGCCATGAAACCCGGCAGGTACGCCGATGAGAAGGGGCGTAAGTCGACATAGTTGAACGGCTCGATAGAGTCCATGTGCGCGTTCGGCATCTTGCTCGACCCGTCTGCCGGCACCTTTTCAAAAGCGACGGTGCCTTCGCGGGTCACCCGGAAATGGTCGGTGTCCGTCACCCTGTAGTCCCCGCTCTTGTAGGTGGTCGACTTCGTGCAGTGAAAACGCATGAAGGCGTCGGCTTCGCCGTCGTAGAGCCAGAAGGGGACGTAAACGCCTTTTATCTCCTCGACATGGTTGGCCTCGCTGAAGCCTTTGGGAAGAAACTTCTTCTTTTTATAATACTTCTTCAAGGCTTCGATCGCGGCGGTTTTCTCCAGCCTGAACGGGATTACGTAGTCCGGCCTCAACTGGTCTTGATACTGCCCCGGCACAACGGTCGGGTTGCCGCAGTAGGGGCAGGATGTCGCGGCGGTAGTGTCGTCGCAGATTATCTCGGCGCCGCAGGATGGGCAGGTGTAGCCTCTCAGGTGCGCCGCTTCTTCCGCGCTGAAGTTGCCGGTCATGGAAATGTCCCATCGCGGATCTACCCCGGCGGACGCCGCCGCTTGTTCTTTCTCCGCGAATAGCTGCTCAACCATCGCAACGTCAAATGAGTTGCTGCAGTAGTCGCAGACCAAGCGGCCGCTTGCCCCGTCGAACCGCAATCCTGCCATGCAGTTCGGGCATTGGTAGTTAGTTACTTGCGCTGCCATAAAAAAGTCCATTCCTTTCGTTTTATTATCGAACGAATCGTGGTTTCACCCAAGCTATTCAGTTAAATGATATGATTGTCGCAGCCGCGATAGAGACTCTTTTTCGCGGGCTGCTCTGCGCACGGGCTGCTCCGCGCAGCTACTATAATAATCCATAAATCGCCGGTATGCAATAAAAAAAGCAGAAAACCCGCCAAGCTCAGCATACTGCGCAGAATGCTGATTGCTAAACGGGTTTTTCCGTGGAGCTGCTGGCGGGAATCGGACCCGCGAACCTCTTCATTACCAATGAAGTGCTCTGCCGACTGAGCTACAGCAGCGTTTGGGAAGCGGTGCGCTATCAGACACGACGCAATTTTACTAAAGCAGCGTTAGGTTGTCAACAAAAACATGATAAGATGCAGCAAAAGTTTTTGACGCGCGCAACAAGCGCGTGATACAATGAGCCACAAAAAAGCTGCACAGCAGCAGTTGGTAAGGAGCTGCTTGGGCCGCTATTGTAACGAAAGAGGACTATCGACATGGATTACAGAAGACTCCCTCTCAAGGGCCTATGCAACGCCAGGGATCTTGGCGGGTACCCTGCGCAAGGCGGGATTACAAAGTTTCACGAGTTCATCCGCAGCGAGGCGCCGGACAAAGTAACGGACAAGGACATTGAGTTCCTGAAAGGCTACGGCGTCACGGTCGCTATTGAGTTCAGGGGTGAGCAGGAAATAGCCCGGCAGCCAAACAAGCTGTCAGATGTGCAGGGGATTGAGTTCAACTTGAGCCAGACGTTCGACTCGCAAGTCGCTTTTGCTTCAAACGCAAGCGGCAAGGAGGAAGCCGGTCAGGCAGGCGAGCAGTCGAATGCCGGGCAGGGTGAGCAGGCAGGCGAGCAGTCGAATGCCGGGCAGGGCGAGAAGGAGAAAGACGGCAAAGGCGGCAAAGACGGCAAAGACGGCAAAGACGAGAAGCGGCCCGCCATGGACGCATTTGTGGACTGGGGCGAGAAGTATATTGAAATATCGCAAAACTGCGGCGCCTGGGTCCGCAACACCTTGGAACTGATGGCAGGCGCAAAAGGAGCGGTGATTTACAACTGCGCTACGGGAAAAGACCGCACAGGCATTATATCCGCTTTGCTGCTGGGGATTGCCGGGGTTTCGGAGAGGGACATCATCGCCGACTACAGCGTATCCGAGATTTATCTGAAGGAAGCGTACGTGGAGCTGCTGAAAGGCTACCTAGCCAAATGGCCGGACGATAAAGCGACAATAGAAAGCCCGTTCTTCAAGACTTCGCCGAAGAATATGGAAACGCTGCTTGCGCATTTTGACAGCGCGCATGGAGGGGTCGCCGGGTATGTCAAGTCCTGCGGGGTCAGCGACGATACTGTCGCCGCGCTGCGCCGGAAGCTAGTTGAACCGATTCCGAAAATTTGAAAAAAATGTAGAAAGTGTATACACGCCCAACTTACCGTGCTATAATGACAGCCGGAAGGCTACAGTAGCCACACAATAATTCATACTGTGGAGGGCAATGAAGTGAAGAACCTAAAAGTATCGATGAAGCTGATGGTCTCTTTCATGATAGTCATCGTACTGACAGCGGCGGTTGGCGTCGTCGGCATCTTCGGGATGACGGACATCGATAAAAAAGACACCGAGATGTATGAAATGCAGACCGTGCCCATGCCGTACATGGCGAAAATCCTCGAAACGATGCAGAAGATGAGGGTCAACGCCAGAGAGTATCTGGTTGCTTCCATGAAAGACGACCAGGCAAGCGTGGAGAGCACGCACGCAGCGGTTGAAAGCGACAAGCAGGAAATGCAGAGTTATTTTAACATGTACTCCGCATCGATCCTTACACAGGAATCGCAGGACATGTTCGACGAGGCGCGCAACTTATTTGAGAAAGACTACTCGGATTTCCTGGCTAAGTGCTATTCGCTGGCGCAGGCAGGCGACGAGGATCAGATTCTCAAAGAGTTCGAAATAATCCGCCCGACTATAGATAAAATAACGACTAACTTCGAAAAGTGCCTCGACCTGAAGATCGAGCGCGCGAAGGACGCGGCGGACGGCAACTCTTCGACAGCTAACATGCTGCTGATTGCGATCATTGCGGTCTTGGTCGTGGCAGTCGCGGTTGCGGTTGTGTTTGCGCTCTACCTCACCAGCTTGATCAGCAAACCGCTGATGCCCCTTATGGCGTTTTTAACCAAGGCGTCGAAAACCGGGGACATCGAGCTGTCGAGGGAAGACAACGAGCTGATCACCGGCTACGCCACCAGGAAAGACGAAATCGGACAGACGATTGCGGCGTCATCTTTGTTCCTGCAGCGCGTGGGGTACATCAGCAAGGAACTGGTGACGATAGCTTCGGGCGACCTTACGTCAGATGTAGACCTGCTGTCCGATTTGGACGTGATGGGTATCGCCCTGCAGCAGATGATAGCCAATCTGAACTCGATGTTCTCGGAAATCAACGCGGCGACGGGGCAGGTGTCCATCGGCTCGAAGCAAGTAGCCGATGGCGCGCAGTCATTAGCCCAGGGGTCTACGGAGCAGGCCGCTTCCGTCGAGGAGTTATCGGCTTCTATCGCGGATATCGCGCTGAAAACGAAAGCGAACGCCGACCTCGCGACCAATGCCGCAAGCCTTGCCGGCACAATTAAGGGCAATGCCGAAAAGGGCAGCAACCAGATGGACGAGATGATGAACGCCGTCAGGGAGATCAACCAGGCGAGCCAGAACATCAGCAAGGTAATCAAAGTCATCGACGATATCGCGTTCCAGACGAATATCCTCGCGCTGAACGCCGCCGTGGAAGCAGCGCGCGCGGGGCAGCACGGCAAAGGTTTCGCCGTCGTCGCCGAGGAAGTGCGCAACCTGGCGGCAAAGAGCGCCGAAGCCGCGAAAGAGACCGGTGACATGATCCAAAACTCGATGGAGAAAGCCGAGCTTGGGGCCCGCATCGCCGAAGAGACTGCCGAAAGCCTTACAGACATCGTGTCAGGAATAAATGAGAGCGACAAGATTGTCAACGACATCGCGCAGTCTTCCGAGGTGCAGGCTGTCGAGATCAAGCAGATAAACGTCGGCATTGACCAGGTCGCGCAGGTAATACAGCAAAACAGCGCTACCGCCGAAGAGTCCGCCGCCGCGTCAGAAGAGATGAGCAGCCAGGCGAACATGCTCGAGGCGCTGATAGCGCAGTTCAGGCTAAAGGATCAGGCCGGCGGCCGCAGCAGCCTGCCGTCGGGATCCCGCAGCGGCGGTAGCCGCTTTGCGGGGATTCCGGAGTCAGCTTCCCAGCCGTATGAGCCGATAGGGAACTCCTCCGGAGGTTTCGGGAAATATTAAGCCTATATCAATATGGCAATGCAGTACCCGGGGAGCGCGATTGCGCTCCCTTTTCGTTCGGGCTCTTCGCCGCTTGCCGAAAGAAAATCCGCGATGACGCCGCCCGGATCGGGTATCAGGGTGGCATCCGGTGAGACATTATAAATAATGGTAATGCTCACGCCGCCCCACGAGCGCGCGACTGCTCCGGCATTGCCTTGGCCATCGTCAGCCGGGCCGAGGTCGAGCACGCATATATCGCCGCGGCCTATTGCCGGGTACTTGGCGCGTAGCTGCACCGCTTTGCGAACGTACGAGTAAATCGAGCTGCTGTCCGCCATCTGTCCGACAGCCGGCTCGAAAGAGTGCGAAGGAGTATCCATGCCCGGCGGTCCCTTTGTCATACCAGGAGCCTGCGCGTCGGAAGCCCAGAACATGGGTGCGCGTTTGTTTTCATCTTTGCCGGAGCCGGACATGCCAAGTTCCTCGCCATAGTAGACGAATGCGTCTCCCGGCTGCATGAGGGCCATGCCCCAGGCTGCCTTAATCATATCCTCATCGCGCCTGAGGAAGCCTGCAGCCCTGGGATTGTCGTGGTTTGTGAAGAAAGGCGCCGCGGTGCCGCGCGGATTGTAGCGCAGGATGTCGTCTTGCGCCGCTGCAAGCGATTCCAGATAAGCGGCGACAGGCTTGCCCTGCAGGAGCGTCTTCGCTATAGAGCCGTCCACTCCCGCGGTCAGGAAGTCGAAAAAGCTGTCGACGCCGCTGCGGTAGTAGGTGAAGAGCGAGTTTGCCGTCGTCCAGTTCTCCCCGACAAGGTAGGCGTCGGGTTTTATCGCTTTTATCGCGTCGTTGACCCAGGTAAGTATATCAATGTTCGCTTCGTTATCGCCTGTCTCGTACTCTTTGACCGCGTCGAGCCGGAAGCCGTCGACGCCCTTGCCAAGCCAAAATGCGAAGACGCTCTCAAGCTCCGCGCGAAGGCCGGGATGCGCCAGGTTCAGGTCGGGCATGCGCTCCCAGAACTGGCACTCGTAGTACCTGCCGTCGGGCAGCTTCTTCCACTGCCCGTGACCCGCCTCGTCCTGAATATGGTAATACTCAGGATGCTCCTCGAACCATGGATGGTCTATCGACGTATGGTTCAAAACAAGATCGAGGAGGACTCTCATGCCCAGCGCGTGGCAAGCCTCCAGCAGCGCATCGAAGTCCTCCATAGATCCGTATTCGGGGTCAATCGAATAGTAGTCGTCGACGTCGTATTTGTGGTATGTCTGCGAGGGGTGGATAGGGGATAACCAGATGCCGTCGAAACCAAGGTCGCTGATGTAGTCAAGCCGCTCCGTCACTCCTGCGAGGTCGCCTATCCCGTCGCCGTCAGAATCGCAAAAAGAATAGACGAACACTTGATACCAGGTTCGTCCGGATGCGTCAGGGCGCTCAGAGGCTGCCGGAAGCCCGGGAAGCAAGGAAGCGACGGCCAGCCGTCGCTCCAGAAGCTCCTGCCAGGGCGCGTCGCTATCGTCGGTAGGCTGCTCGACGCCGCTTTGCTCTTTGCTGCCGCACGAGCAGACAGCGCTGAGGCAGACGATGATGAGCAGCGCGCAAATCAGCAGCGATAACGGGCGGGAGGTATGTCTCTTCATACGTCTTGCGAACTCAGGTCACGGCCGTCGCGCAGAACCTGGCGAGTTCCTGCGTGATGAGCTTTTGCCCCTCTGTGTTCGGGTGGATGCCATCCTCGCATAGAAAACGCCCGATCCTGGTCTCTTTGAGGAAGGCGCCGCGAAGGTCGACCAGCATGACGCCGCTCGCGCGTGCCAGGTCTTCGATCGCCCGCGAGTAGAACTCCTGGAAACGGTAGATCGTGTTCACTCCGTCGAGCCAGGTGAGGATGTTTTCTTTGTTGAGCCCTCTGCTGACCCATTCGAGGAAACGCTGCGGCTCGATAGGGGGCAGGTTCGCCACGACGGGGCGTATGCCTTTGTCGTAGACTTGCCTGAAGATGCCTTTGTATGTCTTGATAAACTCCTTCAGGGGCGTGTGCGGCTCATGTTTGATGTGCGGGTTGTCGGAGATGTCTTTCCAGTTGAAGTCACAGTCGTTCCCGCCGTAGTTCATCAGCACGGCGGAGCAATCGGGCTTCCCCTCGAGGAACCTTGACAGCAGTTCCTTGCCCTTGCTCACCGTGCAGCCGAATTTTGAGCGGTTGACGATGTTCAGGGAGAACTTCCTACTGAGCATGCCGACGTCGATGTTGTTGTCCACGCAGTAGCGGCCGCTCCCGGGCTTTAGCTGCACGCCTTTCAGGATCGAGTCCCCGAAGACTTCGATTTTACGGATCAGGTTCATGGCGCCCTCCCGGCTGTAAGTTACGTTGGGTTGTGGGGCGGAGCCCCACGTTTAGTATACAGCATCGCGCCGGGAAATGGAATGGCTTTACATTTAATTCACATTAAAAATGCGAGCCGCTGTAACATTTCCATTAGATCAGCGCCGCTCCATGAACCATCTGACCAGGCCGCCGTCCTCTTCGAGGAACATATACGTCTCACGGCCGCGCACGCGCACGGTGTAGCGCATGCCGACGCCGCCGGCCTTGAGCGACGCTGCGGGGCGGGTCTCGATTATCCGGTCGACCTCATAGCTGTCGCCATCCTCCCATACGAAAGAGAGCGGGAGCAGGCGGCCGTCCTTGAGCCTGAGCTCATTGACATCCACATAGACTTTGAAGTCGGACGGCAAATATTCTTTGTAATCAATGATGTTGTTCATGGTGCAAAACCCTGCAAAACAGGCGAAAACAATCGGCACTTATCTAATGACGCGACTTTTGTCCAAGGCTCCTAACCAGTAGGATTCAAATGGTCCGCCTTCGGGTCGAGCCGGCCGAGGACGGAGTCGAAGCGGAGCATGGCCCTATCTATTGAGTAATGCCCGAAACGGCGGCGGACGTCGTCTATCGCATACTCGAGCCGCTCGGCCTTCTCGCGGCGGCGCTCGTCGTAAAACAAGCTGAGCTGGCGCGGCTGCCGGATCGGAATGAGATTGACTCCGCGTATGCCGATGCTGCGCAGAGGTTTTTCCCATTTCCAGTTTTGGCGGAGAAGCGACATGGCGGCGGAGCAGAGCTCCGTGGAAACGTGCGTCGGCTGGGGAAGCTGCATCTGGCGCTCGAACCAGGACAAATCGTTGTCGCGGAGGCTTACCTGGACCGTCTTGGCCATGAAGCCCTGCTCGCGCATACGCTCCGCGACGCTCTCGGCGAGATTTTGAAAAACGATGTGCGCATCCTCGTCGTTGACCAGGTCGCGGGGGCATGTGCTGGAGTTCCCAATCGACTTGACGGCGCTTTCGCTGCCGGTTTCGGCCACCGGGGAGGTATCGAGGCCGTTTGCGTACGTGTAGAGGAAGAGACCCCATTTGCCGAACCAGTTTTGGAGCAGGTCCGGGTCGCAGGAGGCTATGTCGCCGATAGTCAGTATATTGTACTTTGCAAGCTTGACGGTCATCCTTCTGCCGACGCCGAGCAAGTCCGACGCGGGAAGGGGCCAGGCGACCCGGCGGTAGTTGCCCTCGGTTATGATTGTGGTGCCGTCGGGCTTTTTCATGTCGCTGCCGAGCTTCGCGAAGATTTTGTTGTAGGAGACCCCGACGGATACTGTGACGCCGAGCTCGAACTTGACGCGCCCGCGGATCTCATCGGCGATTGCCCCGCCGTCCCCTCCGTATTTGCCGCTGCCTGTGACATCCAAAAACGCTTCGTCCAGGCCGAATGGCTCGACACGGGGGGAGTAGTCCGACAGTATTGCCCTGAACAGGCGCGAAAAGCGCAGGTATTTGTCGTAGTCAGGCGGGACTATTATGAGCCCCGGGCACTTTTGCCGCGCTTCCCAAAGCGTCTGCCCGACCTTGATGCCGTAGGGGCGCGCCTCGTAGTTGCGGGCGAGGATAATGCCATGCCTCATTTCCGCGCTGCCGCCGACGGCCACAGGGTGGCCGCGCAGGCGCGGATGGTGGAGCATTTCGATGCTTGCGTAGCAGTTGTTCAAATCCGCGTGCAAAATAGTGCGTGCAGGCATATGGGATTCCGCCTTCAGGAAATATGGTACCCATAGCATAAACCTTATAATGTGGAATGTCAATATGGCAAAATGTCCAAAATTTAAGAAAATCATCATTACGGGCTTGATTTTCTATGGTTTCTACTATATAATCTACAACCATGGGCACAATCGCAGAGCCGGACAACAAAAAATGGGGTGATGATGGTGTGCGGAAGGTACCTTATCGAAGACGAGGACTACGAAATTGAAGAAATCATCGCGGCCGCGAAGAGGAACGCGCAGGATTTCCCACAGGAAATGGCCTTTGCGCCCGGCGAAATCTTTCCGGGCAGCCTCGCTCCGGTGATCACGGCGGGCGGCGCCGCCAGGTTCATGATTTGGGGGTTCCCGAACTTTGCGGCTCAGCGCAGGCCTCATATAAACGCGCGCAGCGAGACGGCCGCGACGCTCAGGACCTTCGGCGCGGCCATGGCTTCACGCCGCTGCCTTGTCCCGGCGTCGGGCTACTACGAGTGGAAAAGCCTCGGGGCGAAGCGCAAGGAGAAATACGCTTTCAGGCTTCCGGGGGGCGCGGCGCTCTATATGGCGGGCATCTACTCGCCCGACGGCAAGTTTGCAATACTTACCCGCGAAGCCGCGCCTGAGCTCGCGGAGATACACGACAGGATGCCTGTCATCCTGCCTAAGGAGCTGAGCGGCGCCTGGCTCGACGAGTCGCCCGACGTCATGCTCGAGGCGGTCACACAGTTGCTGTACGCAGTTTCTACGAACATAAGCGAGAAGGGTCTCCCAGGGGTGTAGATATTTTTCATTGGTATGATTCCATACAGCTGTATGATAGGGGCAGGGCAGCCGCAGCGCCGCGCCCCCCTTGAACTGCAGCCGAAGCGGCTTAATTAAGCAGCCCGCCCACCCTGGCGCGGCGCAGCTGCTGCATATGCAGTTCAAGGCCTCTGGGACAGGATTGCTCTGCTGACGCTGTCCCAGGATTGAAAGCGGCATGCCGGCCGGGCGGTGGCCTTCGGCTCATGCCCTTTCCGATTGAGCGAAGCATAGTATATGGGAAGCAACTTGTAGATACCAATAAAACGTCCGCGCCCCCAAATGGTCACGAAAAATACAGCACTAAGCCTGAGATAAATCGGGCATCTCAGCACCGAACCAAAAATATGTTATCCTTTTAGTGGTTAACCAAAATCACTCTAAGGAGGCAAAAAGGA